>CASEHG010000097.1 GCA_949287565.1 uncultured Brachyspira sp. | reverse complement strand
AGATATTATTTTATACTGTTTATAGCATCATCTATCATTTTTGCACATTTTTCTATTTTTGCTTTATCAGCATCTATTATATTGCTTAATGGTTTTCTTACTCCGCCCAATTCTAAGCCTTTTAATTTAAGAATTGCTTTCATTACAGCATATAAATTACCATGACATTCACACATAGCATATATGATTCTGTCTATTTTGTACTGTATATCTCTTGCTTTATCAAATTGGCATTTGTTAACAGCATCATTAGCAGCTAGGAATAATTCAGGCATTACAGCATAAGTACCTCCAATTCCAGCATCAGCACCTATTAATCTTCCAGCTACAAATTGTTCATCTGGTCCGTTAAATATAATACTGTCATCACCGCCAACATCTTTAAACATTTGAATATCTTGTACAGGCATAGATGAGTTTTTTACACCTATAACTCTTGGATTTTCTCTCATTTTTTTGTAAAGATTAACATTCAAAGCAACACCTGCAAGTTGAGGTATATTATAGATAATAAAGTCTGTATTAGGAGCAGCAGCACTTATATCATTCCAATAATCTGCTATAGCATAATCAGGAAGGTGGAAATATATTGGAGGTATAGAAGCTATAGCATCTACTCCTAATTTTTCAGCATGAGCAGCTAATTCAGCACTGTCAGCAGTGTTATTGCAGCCTACATGTGCTATAATAGTAATTTTGCCTTTTGCTACTTCCATAACATTTTCTAATACTAATTTTCTTTCTTCTTTACTATGGTAAATACATTCACCTGAAGAACCGCCTACATACAAACCGTTTACACCTTTATCTATTAAATGCTGTGTAAACTTTTTAACTCTTTCAGGGCTGATTTCTCCTTTTTCATCGTAACAAGCATAAAATGCAGGAATAATTCCTTTGTACTTATCTAGGTTTCTCATGTTTTTTTCTCCTATTATTTATTTTTTATTAAAATTTTATCTTATTTCAATTCATCAAAAATATATTAAATAATTTTAATTTAACCTTGCATTAACTTTTGCATCCGTGTGCATTACTTATATTATACATCATTAATAGTTTTTTTGTAAACTAATTTCATAAAAAAAATGGTAATATGCTATAAAATTACTATATTTTTTATGAAAAGTATGAATTGTTTTATAAATTTGATTTTTGTCTAATTTTTTTATTTGTGAATTTTGAGTAAATAGTGACAATTAAAATTATTATCTGTTGCTTATCAATTTAAAAAGTTGATAACATCATTAATATAGTTTTTTAAGTACTATAATACCAAATATAATAGTGAGATAAATCATTTAATTTAATTTATTAAGTCAAGCCTTTAGTCATAGTCTAACATAACAATAATAAAAAATAATTTTTATTATATCATTGACTAAAATGCTTTTTTAATATATAATTAATCAATCATAATTCTAAACTAAATTATATTATTTTTCTTGGAGGAAAAAAATGGCAAGAGTATGTGAAATATGCGGTAAAGGTAAACAAAATGGCCACAGTGTAAGCCATTCTAATATAAAAACTAAGCGTTCTTTTAATGCTAATTTACAAAATGTAAAAATAGAAGTAAATGGTTCTGTAAAAAAAGCATTAGTTTGTACTAAATGTATTAAAGGTAATAAAATATCTAAAGCTAAATAATATTATTACTCCTTTAAAATTCTAAATACAATGAATGTAGATATAGGTAAATTTGCTGGTTTTTGTGATGGCGTGAAGTATGCTGTAGAAAATACTTTTTCTCAGGCTTCTAAAAAAAATAGTGAAATATATATAGATGGACACTTGATACATAATCCTCAAACTCTTGATATGTTGGAAAATATAGGTGTGAAAACTTACGAAGATGATGAGGATATGTCTGTCTTGGATGGAAAAACTGTTATTGTAAGAGCTCATGGAATATCTCCTAAAAGAAGAGAAGCTCTTTCTAGTCATGCTAAAAAAATAGTAAATCTTACCTGTAAATATGTTGCTAAAATTCAAGGTCTTGTAAAAAAATATAGTTCTTTAGGCTACAGAGTTATTGTAATAGGAAATCCTGTTCACCCTGAAATTGTCGGCGTATGCGGATATGCTGATGATGTTTATGTAGTATATAAAGATGAAGATCTAAATAAACTTCCTAATGATTCTAAGAAAGCTTTAATAGTAGCTCAAACCACTTTACAGAAATCTACTTTTGATAAATATGTAACTCAAATACAAGACAAATATAAAGATACAGAAATAATTATTAAAAATACTATATGTGCTGCCACTGAACAAAGACAAAATGAGGTATTAGAAATAGCAAAAAGAAATGATGTTGTGCTTGTAATAGGCGGTTCTGAAAGTTCAAATACAAGAAATTTATATAATATAGCAGCCGCTATTAAGCCAGCTTTCTATGTGGAATATAAAGAAGATTTGGATAATATAGATTTATCAAACTATAAAAATGTTGGTATAATGGCTGGGGCATCTACCCCAGATTGGCTTATAGAGGATATAGCACAAACTATAAAAGATAAATATGCTAGTAATTTTGTAAGATTTATGTCTAGAATATTTGACTTTCTAAATTATGGCTATATATTCTTTTCTGTAGGTGCTTTTTTAATGTCATATGCTATATATGATATATTATCACAGCCTTTTCAATATCAAATAGGCATTATAATATCATTATACTATTTGTACATGAGTCTAGAAAATGGATATAGTAATTATACTATAAGGATAAGCGATAAAAGAAGGTATTTGTTTTATCAAGAGTATAAAATATTTTTTAGATTTTTAATACTTATGAGTGCTACACTTATGTTTTATTTCGCTTATAAAGTTAATGTAGGTATATTAATGCTGTCAATCCTTTCAAGTTTACTTGGAATGGGGTATAATATTAGCTTTGAAAATAAATCAAGGTTTGAAAGCTCATTTTTCTTTAGATTATTTAAAAAACTTATACCATTTAAAGCTATAGTAATATCTGTTGCTGTTACTGTATTATTAAATGGTTCAATATTTATTATGCATAGGAATGTATTGAAAGAAAAGCCGTTTTTATATTTCTTTTCTACTTGTATAGTATTTTTATTTATGTTTATAAGACAGGCTTTAATTGAGATAAAATTTTCTCAAAGTGATAAAATTGCAGGGGCTGTAACTTTAACTACTTATATAGATTCTAATAAATTAGCATTTATAACAGGTATAATACCGATTATTTTGGCTTTGTTTATGTTAGTAGGTATTATAATTGGAAAGTTTCCATTAGAGATTAATAAATTGAAGTATTGTGTGCCTATTATATACAGCAGTATAATTTCGTTTGTAGTGATGAAAAAGAAAATAATAACAAGCAGACATTTATTTTCTATATTGATAGATTCTCCGCTTTATATATTATTTTTAGCGGCATTAATCAATATTTAATTTATAGAGTTCAATAATTACAAAAACAGAAAAATCAATATTATTATTTATCAATTAATACCGCTATATTATTATTTTAATTTTTTTTCATAAAAAGTGAAGATGATGAAGCTGCTAAATGATTTCTTCTTAAATCTATAAGTTCAAATATTGTAGCAGATGATAAACTTTCTCTTAAAGCTTTAGGAGATTTTAAAAGTTTTATAATTTCTTCATTAACCATCCATTCTTCATCATAAACATTGCTCATAGAATCTCTAGGAGCATATATCATATTGCTTCTAGCTAATACTATAAATCTATTATTTTCATCATAATAGCCCAATTCGCCTATAAAATAAGCATGAGGCATAGCTAAATTAACATATCTATCACCATAGATGTAATTAACTTCTATTTCTTTATGAATTTCGCCATTAGTAATATCATATCCAAATACATGGAATATTCTTACAGATATTCTTTTTCCTTTCAAAGAATGATAATTTATATCTTCATCAGATATATCCCAATAGAAAAAGCACCATTCAGGGTCACGCATCATAAGCACTAATTTTGTTTCTTTATATCTGTCAGGTAATTCTCTTACTATATCAACTTCATCAGGTATATATTCATCTTTTTTTACTTCTTCTTTTATTTCTTCTATCTCTTCTTCAGATTTTTTCTTTGGCTGTGCTTTTTTGGCAGTAGTTTTTTTAGCAGCAGAAGAAGTAGTTTTTTTAGCGGCAGCTGATTTTACAGCGGCTTTTTTTGGTGTACTTTCTTCTTTTTCTTCAACAGCTTTTTTGGTAGTTGCTGATTTTTTTGCAGCAGTTTTTTCTGTTTTTTTAGTAGCCATAAAATATCTCCATAAATTTATATTTTCCACAAATATTATAGAACAAATACTTTTATTGTCAACAATTAAATTTACTTTTTTACTTTTTTACTTTACAGTAGATTTTAATTATTACGATAATAAATAAATACTATACAGTTTATAAAAACGGAGAAAAATTGATGAATAAAATAATTATATTTTTATTATTTATATGTAATATTATTGCATTTTCTCAGCAAGATTTTGTTGTTCCTATAACACCTAGTAAAGATCAGGAATTGGATAGGATAGCAGGGTATTCAGGTACATTATCTGAATTTGATGGAAGTATGAATGCCTATACAAAGTTAAAAGCATATATAAATGTATTAGATGCTAAAGGAATGGAAGCTTTGAAGCAGCATCCTTCATATCCTAAATTAGGTGATGTATATATGTACGGTGCTATATATTTAACTAAAGAATTTAAAGAAGATAAAATTATTGAATTGTATAAAAAAGCATTGAATTTGAGAGCAGATCCTAATTCAAATTATCAATTAGCAACTATATATAAAAAAAAGTTTGATGATGCTGTAAAGAAAAATGATGCTCAAAAACAACAGGAGTATGGTAAAAATGTATATGAACATCTAAATAAATATATACTTTTATCAGGCGATAAATCTAAAAAATATAAAGAAATTTTAGAATATTTTAGTGCTTATAAATAAAAAAATAAGTTTTTGCACAGGAGCCAGACATATTGCATTTAAGTATTCCTTAATTTCTTAAAGTATAACATAGGTGTATCATAATTTAAAGCTGAATGTATTCGTTTATGATTCCAAAAATTATTATATTTTCTTAATTTTTGATTTGCTTTTTCTAAAGTTAATTCTTGTGTACAAAAGTCATAAAATTCTTTTTGGTCTCGGTTATGTGTACTCTCCACAACAGCATTATACCAAGGAGAAGCTACCGCACAGGGCACTTCGTAGCAGGACTATAAATTCTTTTAATGTGATTCTTCTTACAAAATATGTCTAATGGGTGCTCTGTTTCAAAAAAATGTTTTCTGTAAGTAAATTCTGTACCATTATCGCTTTGAATACAATGTATCCTAAAAGGAAAGTATTCTATCAGACGTTT
>CASEHG010000096.1 GCA_949287565.1 uncultured Brachyspira sp. | reverse complement strand
GTGGGATTATTTCTCAGGTTTAAAGAAAGGTAGCGAACATGATGACCCAAAAGATAAATTTTATATCATAGAAGGTATAAGGCTTTATAATAATACAAACAGTATTACTGCAGAACAATTATTAAAGATTGCTGTAAAACCAGTAATAAACTATAAAAATCTTACAGATGAGGAATACGAATGAATACAACAATAGAGCCCCAAAAAACAAAATACAGTATCATAAAAAATATAATATATTTTATTCTAAATTTAGTTTTATCATTTGATATATTATACTCGGTACTTATAATTTTCTATTTTCGAGATGTGTCTGCAGTATCTCATCATCTTAATGTAATTGTTATGTCAATATATCACTATATATTTGGTGTATAAATGAAAAAATTATTAGTATTTCAATTAGTTATATTTGTATTTGTTAATTTTTTGTATCAATTCACATTTCCGCGTGGTGCTGTATTATACGAAAGGATAGTTCCATTTAATTGGACATTGCGTTTAGCACCAACATTACAAGAAGATGATGCACTGCAAATGGTAAAAATAATACAAGATATTAATGCAGAAAAAGAAAAAGGATTAGATTATAAAAGTTTTTTTTGTTATAAAGTTAAGGATAGAGAATATTCCAAATGTAGGTTTTCAATGAACAATAGACGCATATCATATATTTATCGTGACATAAACCAATGTGAATATGGCTATTATGAGATAACATATAACCCAACCAATAATCATGCATTATGTATAGCTGTAGAAAATTTAGACGAAAGATGGGATGTTAAACAACCAAAAACATTTTATTATGCTCCTTGGGGTGCAAAGGTTATAAAAAAATAAACTTTATTGTAAGTTTATGTATATTCAATTGTATTAAACATATATTTTTGGTATATAAAATAACTAGGGAGGTGGAGTATTATGATAAAATATGCATATGTAGCTGATTTATTGATAATTGTATCTAAACCATATAGGTTATTTTATGATGCAGTAAAAACAAATAGTTTTTGGGACCACAAGTGGCAATTATCAGCCTTATTTCCAAGTATGGGTTTATCAAGGCGTTATCATCATGTATATGGTGATAAAGATATACCATATGATGTTTGGGCAAATATTCATTTTGGAGTGATAGGTAGTATAGTATATAACCATGATTATGAATATATACTTAATGGAGCTGGTCAAGCACAAAGGTGGTCTGGCGGTAATGTTATAGATAAAGCGTCAGTGCTGTGGGATTATTTCTCAGGTTTAAAGAAAGGTAGCGAACATGATGACCCAAAAGATAAATTTTATATCATAGAAGGTATAAGGCTTTATAATAATACAAACAGTATTACTGCAGAACAATTATTAGAGATTGCTGTAAAACAACCAGTAATAGACAATAAAGATCTTACAGATGTGGAATACAAATGAATACAACAATAGAGCCCCAAAAAACAAAATACAATATCATAAAAAAAATAATAAATATAATAATAAATATAATATGTTTTATTCTAAATTTAATTTTAGCATTTTATATATTTATAGCGGTATTGGGAATTATCTGGTTTCGTGATATGTCTGCAGTATCTCATCATCTTAATGTAATTGTTATGTCAATATATTACTATATATTTGGTGTATAAATGAAAAAATTATTAGTATTTCAATTAGTTATATTTGTATTTGTTTGTTTTTCTTATCCATTAACATCTCCGCGTAATGCTGCATTATACGAACATATATTTCCATTTAATTGGACATTGCGTTTAGCACCAACATTACAAGAAGATGAAGCACTGCAAATGGTAAAAATAATACAAGATATTAATGCAGAAAAAGAAAAAGTTTTAGATTATAAAAGTTTTTTTTGTTATAAAGATAAGGATAGAGAATATTCCAAATGTAGGTTTTCAATGAACAATAGACGCATATCATATCTTTATCGTGATATAAACCAATGTGAATATGGCTATTATGAGATAACATATAACCCAACAAATAATCACGCATTATGTATAGCTGTAGAAAATTTAGACAAAAGATGGGATGTTAAACCAAAAACATTTTATTATGCTCCTTGGGGTGCAAAGGTTATAAAAAAATAAACTTTATTGTAAGTTTATGTATATTTAATTGTATAAGACACTTATTTTTGGTATATAAAATAACTAGGGAGGTGGAGTATTATGATAAAATATGCATATGTAATAGTCTTATTAATTTTCTTACCAAATATATGTAAGGCAGAATATTGTGAATATTCATTAAATACTAAATATATACGAATATACATAGTTATAGGTGTATAAAATAACACATAATTGTATATATTCTTTTCAAAAGTTTGGGGAAATTCTTGGGGAACTTTTTTAATTAGTTCCCCTTGAGTTTTCTACATGATTAATAAACTCATTATAACTTATACACTGATTTTTCTAACCTGTCATATATAGACTTTATATATTATAGTTTTGCAGCCATTTTCATAATTTACTTTAGTATAAAAAAGTTTACATGTATATTGACAAAGTAAACGATATAATATTAATATTTATATTATCAAATATAGGAGGTGCG
>CASEHG010000095.1 GCA_949287565.1 uncultured Brachyspira sp. | reverse complement strand
TATATTAATTACTATATTTGTTATTAAAGAGTAATTTATAGATTACATATATAATAAAAAAATGCACATTATTTTTATGCTGTACTTGAAAAAAATAATCTTCGTTTTATAATATATAAAAATATATACATATTATGTGTTTATATTAAACAAAAAAATCACTTAAAAATTAGGAGTATAAAAGTGAATATTAATAATAACGCTTCTCAGTTAAAAAAAGAGATTTTGGTAAAGATAGCATTAATGTTTATTGAAGATAGACTTATAGAAGATATTGACAGATTACCTATAGAGATAATACCTAGAGATAGCAAATCTATAAGATGCTGTATACACAACGATAGGGAAATAATAAAAAATAGAATTATGGCAAGGCTTGGAATAAGCGTTGAAGGTAAAGAGGATAGCGGTATACCATTGTCTGAATATGCTAAATTAGCATTAGAGAGAGATAAACCAACTTGGCCTATGCTTACAGTATTAGATGAAGCTTGTAATGCATGTGTAAGGGCTAATTTTATGGTAACAAATGCTTGTCAGGCTTGTTTAGCTAGACCTTGTATGATGAATTGTCCTAAAGATGCTATAAGCATATTAGATGAAAAAAGAGCTCATATAGACAGCAGTAAATGTATAAACTGCGGATTATGTTTAAAAAATTGTCCTTATCATGCTATTATTTATATACCTGTACCTTGTGAGGAATCTTGTCCTGTAGGTGCTATTAATAAGAATGACCAGGGAAAAGAGGTAATAGACTATCATAAATGTATATTCTGCGGTAATTGTATGAGAGAATGTCCTTTCAGCGCTATGATGGATAAGGGACAGCTTTTAGATGTACTTAAGCATTTAAAGGCAGATGAAAAAGTTAATGTAATGTATGCACCTGCTATAGCTTCTCAATTTAATGCTAAGCCTGGACAATTAAAGAGTGCTTTATTAAAAATAGGATTCAATAAGGTTTGGGAAGTTGCTTTGGGTGCTGATGTTACATCTGACAGGGAAGCTGCAGAATTTGAAGAGAGAATGGAAAGAGGGGATAAATTAATGACTACTTCATGCTGTCCTGCTTATGTTAAAGCTGTTAGAAAGCATGTACCTGAATTAATTCCTTGCGTATCTGAAACAAGAACACCTATGCATTATACAGCTGAAATGATGCATGAAGATGATCCTGACGCTGTTAATGTATTTATAGGACCTTGTCTTGCTAAGAGAAGAGAGAGTATAGATGATGACTTAGTAGATTATTGTTTATCTATGGAAGAGCTTGATGCTTTATTCATAGCTACAGGTACAGAGGTAGCAAAAGAACCTGATTTGGATATAGAAACTGTTCCTACTGCTTCCGGAAGAAAATATGCTGTAAGCGGAGGTGTTGCTGAGGCAGTTAAGGTAAGATTAAAACACCCTGAAAAATTAAAAGCAGCTGTTATTAACGGGCTTGACAAAGAGGGTATGAAACAGTTAAAAGGTTATGGAAAAGTTCAATCAGGAGAAACTCCTATTACAGATGATACTCCTAATCTTGTTGAAGTTATGGCTTGTAACGGCGGTTGTGTAGGAGGTCCTTGTGTAGTGAAAAATCCTAAAGCTGCTGCTGTTCAATTACAAAGATATGCTTCTACAGGTACTGAAGTAAAAAAAGACTAATAAGTTTTATATAAAATTTATTATGAATGAAGGTAAAAGTTTTATTTTAGGCTTTTACCTTCATTTTTTATGTAGTTTTAACTATTCTGTTAATAATTTTTCTATATTTTTTAAATTTCTTGCCTTAGCATAATACAAAGCATCATGTCCGTTCTTATCTTTAATAGTTTTGTCAGCACCATGCTCCAATAATAGCTTAACTATTTCTACATAATTTAGATTATCATTTCCAAGTATAGTAACTTCAAGTAATGCCGTGAAAGATAAATGATTTATATGATTTACATCTATATCAGTATTTTCAAGAAGGAATTTTACTGTGCCTAAATGTCCTTTTTCACATGCTGGTATTAATGCATTTCCTCCAAAAATATTTAATACATTTCTAGTATCAGCTTTTTTATATATGAGTTTTACTATATCAAGCATTCCATTTGCACCTGCATATAGAAAAGGTGAATTTAATTTTGAATCTTGTATGTTAACGTTGGCATCATTATCAACTAAAAGTTTTACCATTTTTACATCGTTTTTATATGTAGCTATCATTAAAGGAGTTCTTTTTCTTTCATCTTGTAAATTTACATTTATTCCCATTTCTATATATTCTTGTACAGATTTAATATCTCCGCTATGTACAGCAGAAAAAAAATCGCTTCTAGTGTCTGCAAATAAAATAGTGCTTATATACAAAAGAAATAAAAATATATATGATAATTT
>CASEHG010000094.1 GCA_949287565.1 uncultured Brachyspira sp. | reverse complement strand
GCAATTAGAGATAAAAGGTATTATAAAGCAGCTTTCAGGAAAATATTATACTATAGAAAAATAAAAAATATATATAACTTTAGGATTTACAAAAGGAGATTTACTATGGCTACAACAACAGAGGAAAAAGTAAAAAAAACATCATCTAAAAAGACAAAGGATAAAAAAGAGTCTAAAAAGAAAAAACTTGTTATAGTGGAGTCTCCGGCGAAAGCTAAAACAATTAATAGATATTTAGGCTCTGATTATCTTGTAATGTCATCAATGGGGCATTTAATCGATTTGCCTAGAAGCAGACTGGCTATAGATGTTGATCATGGCTTTGAACCTGAATACATCACTATAAGAGGAAGAGCCAAAATATTAAATGAATTAAAGAAAGAAGCTAAAAAGGCAGAAGAAGTTTTACTAGCTGCCGACGATGATAGAGAGGGAGAAAGCATAGCTTGGCATATAGGAAATAAAATCAGAGGAGTAAACTCTGCTGTGCCTATAAAGAGAATAGTTTTTCATGAGATAACAAAAGATGCATTAAAAGAAGCTATTGATCAGCCAAGAGATATAGATATTTCAAAAGTTAATGCTCAAAAGGCAAGAAGAGTATTAGACAGACTTATCGGTTATAATTTAAGCCCTTTACTTTGGGATAAAATTAAAAGAGGACTTTCTGCAGGAAGAGTACAGAATGTAGCTTTACTTATAATATGTAATAGAGAAGATGAAATTGAAACTTTTGTACCTGTAGAATATTGGACTTTCGGAGTATTTTTAAAACATAAAAATAAAGAGTTTTTAGCAGAACTTCAAAAATATAAAGGTGAAAAGCCTGATTTAAAAACTAAACAAGATGTTGAAGATATAATGGAACATCTTAAAGACAAAACTTATACTGTTGCAAGCATAGAGGTAAAAGACAGATTAAGAAACCCTACTGCTCCATATACTACAAGTAAACTTCAGCAGGCAGCAAGCAGTGCATTAGGATACAGTGCTTCAAAAACTATGCAGGTAGCTCAATCACTTTATGAAGGTGTTGATATAGCAGGAGAGGCTACTGGTTTAATAACTTATATGCGTACTGATAGTGTAAGGATATCTCCTGTTGCTCAGGAACAGGCTAAAGAGTTTATTGAAAAAGAATATGGAAGCAACTATTTACCTCCAGAGCCTCCTACATATTCAGTAAAAAAGAATGCTCAGGATGCTCACGAAGCTATAAGACCTACTAATGTATTTTTAACTCCTGACAGCATAAAAGAATATTTGAAAACAGATCAATATAAACTGTATAAACTTATATGGGAGAGATTTGTATCATCTCAAATGCTTCCTGCAAAAATGAAAAACACTAGAGCTATAATAGTTGCTGGTGATTGTGAGTTTTCTCTTTCTTCTTCAAAAATAGAATTTGACGGATTTATGAAGGTTCTTACAATAGACAAAGAAGATAAAGAAAAAGCTTCAAAAATGCCTAATTTATCAAAAGATGATGTATGTGAATTTGTTGAAAATAATCCTCAGCAGCATTTCACTACACCCCCTCCAAGATATACAGATGCCTCACTCGTTAAAATATTAGAAGAATCAGGAATAGGAAGACCTTCTACTTATGCCCCAACTATTAAAACAATAATATCTAGGCATTATGTACAGAGAAAAGGAAAGCAGTTAGTACCTACAGAATTAGGAAAATTAGTTAATGAGCTTATAAGTGAAAACTTCCCAGAACTTGTAAATATTAACTTTACTGCCGACATGGAAAGTAAACTTGATAAAATAGAAGACGATAATATAGAATGGAATAATATATTAAAAGAATTCTATCCTCATTTTTTGGATACATTGAAAACAGCTACTGAAAATATCAACAATATGAAAGACTTTTTCAATGAAGAAACTGATTTCGTATGTGAAAAATGCGGTAAGAAGATGATTAAACGTTTGGGAAGATATGGATATTTTATAGCTTGTTCCGGATTCCCTGAATGTAAAAACACTAAAGGAATATCTTTCGGCGTTTGTCCTAAATGCGGAGGCGATATAACATTAAAACGCTCAAAAAGAGGAAGAGAATTCTATGGTTGTTCTAATTATCCTAAATGCGATTTCGTAAGCTGGGATAAACCTCTTCAAGAGCCTTGTCCTAAATGTAACGGACTTATGGTTGAGAAGAATATTAAAAACAAAGGATTGTTTAAAGTTTGTATCAAGGAAGATTGCGGTTATTCGGAGGAAATCAAAGAGGACGAAGAATAACATTACTATTAATTATTGTATTAGCTCTGTTTAATACTTGTTATTTACTTTATCCGCAAAATAATGATAAGATAAAACTAAATAATTTAAATATAAAAGTAGAAGATTTGAAAGAGGCTTTTAATCCTGCTGTAAGTAAATTCAGCGAGAAAACTATATCTACAATAATTATAGATCCCGGACATGGCGGAAAAGACCCAGGAGCTGTGGGAGTAAATAAATTATTTGAAAAGGATATAGTTTTAGCCTTTTCATTAGAGTTAAAAGAAGAGTTAGAAGAAATACTTCCAGATGTAAAAATAGTACTTACTAGAACAGGCGACACATACCCTACTCTTGAAAAGCGTTTTGAAATAGCTAATAATGCCGCAAAAATAAACACAGATAAAGCCAAAAATGCATTATTTGTAAGTGTTCATGCCAATGCTTCATTTAGCCCTAATGCTAGAGGTTTTGAGGCTTATTTTGTAAGTGCTCAGGAGTCAAGCGAATATGCAAGGGCTGTTTCGATGTTTGAAAATGAGGCTTTGGTAAAGTTTGATAATATAGATACTTCAAAATATGAAAAAGATTCCTCGCAAATAACTCATAACTATATGCTTGTAGAACAGTATCAAAAGGAAAGCAAATTATTAGCTGAATCAATCACAGAACAAGTTCTCAAAGTATCAGGAGTGGCAAGAAGAACTAAACCTGTACAGAATGCTTTATTTTATGTTCTTAAAGGTGCCGTTATGCCTTCAACATTAATAGAATTAGGATTCATAACAAATCCGACTGATGCTAAGTTTATGAATACCAAAGAAACAAGATTAAAAATGGTAAAAGCAACTGCTAAAGGTATAAAGCAATACATAGAACTTTTTGAGAAGACTAAAGGTTTTACAAAATAATAGCAATATTCAAAATTAATTTTATAAATAAAAACATAATATATTTTATTCTTAAAAAGATTTTATATCATTAATAAAAAATTTAATAAAACAGCATCTCATAATATTTGTCAATTCTTTCTATAAAATTCTAATGCCATTTTTTCTATGTCTTTTATAAATTTATCTTTATAATTACAATATAATTCAATATCATTATTACAATTTTTCAAAGCTTCCAATTTTATTTTAACATATTCTTC
>CASEHG010000093.1 GCA_949287565.1 uncultured Brachyspira sp. | reverse complement strand
TTTATTTATTTTTTATTTAAAATATTATTCTTTAATAGCCTCCAAAGCCTTTCTAGCTTCTTCATAATTTTCATTTATTTTTAGAGCCTGTTCAAAATTTTCAATTGCTAATTTCTTATTTCCTGTTGAAGCATATATGGAACCTATAGTATAATATATTACTTTATCATTATTATTTACTTCCAATGCTTTTTCCAAATATCTTATAGCCATTTTATTACTATTTTTCTTATTATAGCATGAAGATATATTACATAATACATAAGGATTTTTGCTTTCATAATTAGCATTAACTTCATGAAAAAGAGAAAGAGCCTTGTCATAATCTTCATTATGATGATATATACATCCTAATAGGTTAATTATATCATTTGTAGGCTTGGCATCATAAGCTAAATTTGCATATTCAAAAGATATATCATATTCTTTCCAAGCATAAGATTGAAATGCGATATATGAACATCTTTTATAATCTTTGGATCTTACTTTTATATTTTTTGATAATTCTAATGCTTTTTCTAAATATTCTCTTCTATTCTTTTTATCCATTGTAGATAGATATTCATATATGAAGGCATTTTCTTTACCATTTTCTAAAAGCTTTTTAAAATAATTGACAGCAGCATTATATTTATTTTTTTTCATATTTATGAATCCCATCATATATAATGATTCTGGATGTTCAGGCATTTTAAGTAGAATAGTAGTATAATAGTTTTCTGCATCTGCAATTCTATTTTCTTTAATTGCTATTCTAGCTAATATAGCCAAAGCATGTGGA
Source organism: uncultured Brachyspira sp. (assembly GCA_949287565.1). Taxonomy (GTDB): domain Bacteria; phylum Spirochaetota; class Brachyspiria; order Brachyspirales; family Brachyspiraceae; genus Brachyspira. Next base: position 4,805 of record CASEHG010000093.1, on the reverse strand, counting down.
TCATTTGGTTTTTTAGATAAAATACCATTATATTTAGCTAATTGCTTATCATATTTACCTGCCATAAATAAACTCGCTTAATTATTTTGTTTTATATAATACAACTTTTTGTAAAATATGTAAACTAATAAATTTTTTTAATAAAATTTATTCATCATATCCTTTCTATAATCGGAAAATACATCATTTTCAATAGAATTTCTTAAATCTTTCATAAATCTTTGCATAAATCTTACATTGTGTATAGTCATAAGTATAGAAAATAGTATTTCATGCGTTTTATCCAAATGATTAAGATAGGCTTTAGAGAAATTCTTACAAGTATAACAATCACAGCCTTCTTCAAGTACTTCATCATCCATTCTATATTTAGAATTTCTTATCCTCACAACTCCATTCATAGTAAATGCCTCTCCATTTCTAGCATTTCTAGTAGGCATAACGCAGTCAAACATATCTATACCTTCCATAACACCATTAAGTATATCTCTAGGCTCGCTAACACCCATTAAATAACGCGGTTTTTGCTTGTTAGTGTATAGCATAACTTTTGAAAGCACTTCATGCATTTGTTCAGGAGTTTCACCTACAGAAAGTCCTCCTATAGAATAGAAAGGGAAATCCATATTCACTAGAGTTTCAGCACTTTCTTTTCTTAAATCATCAAACATTCCGCCTTGTATGATGCCTCCTAAATACTGATATTCGCTGTTTGGGGTGCTGTCATGATATTCTTTGCATTCTTTAGCCCATTTATGTGTCCTGAACATAGCTTCTTTAACATATTCATAGGATGCATCATGCTTAGAACATTCATCAAGACACATTATAAAGTCTGCCCCTATAATATGCTCAGCTTCCATTACACTTCTAGGGGTAAAAAAGTATTTAGAACCATCTATATGAGAACTGAATTCCACTCCGTCATCATTGATTTTTCTTAATTTTGCCAAAGAAAATACCTGAAATCCGCCGGAATCTGTAAGCATAGCTCCTTTCCAGCCCATAAACTTTTTAACTCCGCCGAATTTTTTTAATACCTCAAGTCCAGGTTTTAATACTAAATGATATGTATTGGCTAATATTATTTTACTTTCAGTTTCTTCTATCATAAGAGGGGTTAAAGCCTTTACTGTTGCTTTTGTACCCACAGGCATAAAAACAGGCGTATCTATTTCTATTCCATTAATATTTATTTTTCCAAGTCTTGCCGAAGTTTGACTGCTGTTTTCTAATACATTAAATGTAAATGACATATTATACCTTATGTTAAAATATTTAATGCTATTTTATACGAAAATCAATAAATATCAAATGTATAAATATATAGTTTTCAAATATTAAGCATTATTTATAGGAAGTTTAAATAAATGCACAGTTTCCATAAGCTTTTCTGATTGATTAAACAATGTTTTAGCTGAAGAGGCAGCATCTTCTACCAAAGAGGCATTCTGCTGAGTTGCTGAATCCATTTGAGAAATAGCTATTTTTACTTGATCAACACCATTTTGCTGTTCTATGGCATTTTGACTTATATCTTCCATAATTTTTGAAGCTTTATTTATTTTATTTTGTACATCTACAAATATTTTCTGTGATTCTCTTGCTGTTCCTGTTGCTTTGTCTATTTTATCGTATACATTTTCAATTAATTCTGATATGCTTTTTACTGATGTTTGTGTAGTTTGAGCAAGATTTCTTACTTCGCTTGCTACCACAGAGAAACCTTTTCCTTGTTCTCCTGCACGTGCTGCCTCTACTGAAGCATTTAAAGCAAGTATATTAGTTTGGAATGCTATATCTTCAATAATTTTTGTAATATCTTTAATTTTACCGCTCGCTTCATTTACTTCTTCTATATTTGAAGTTGTTTCTAATATTATATTTCCTGCATTTTCTATAGAAGATTTGGCATCTAATATCATTTTATTTCCATTTACAGAATTATCAGCAGAGTCTTTTATAGTAGATGTTATTTCATTCATAGAAGCTGAAGTTTCTTCTATACTTGCTGCTTGACTTTCTGTTCTATTAGATAAATTATTATTTTGTTCAGATAAGCCTTTAGCAACTGTGCTTATATTGTTTGCTGAAACTTCTACTTCTTTTATAGTATCAACTAATTTATTTCTCATATATGTAAATGCATTAGATAATTCGCCTAATTCATCTTCACGGTGTATGCTTTCTTTTGTGTTTCTCAAATCTCCATTTGCTATTTCTTTTGCTGCATTAACTAATATGTCTAATGGTTTTGTTATAGATTTTATAAATAAGAATATGAATGCTGATAATATTAATATAGCTGCAGATGATATTGATATTATTATAATTAGTAGTATTTGATTTTGTTCATAAATTTCTTTTTCAGTTACTGATATTCCAAGCACCCAAGGTAAAGTTTTTAATGTGATTACAGATGATACTCTTTTTTCATTTTCCCAAACATAATGAAAAATTCCTTTTCCTAAATCGAATCCTCCTTTTAATTCAGAAGGTGCTGAAATATTTATATATTGAGTTTTGCTATGTATCTTACAAATTAAATTATTATCTATCATAAACATATTGCCGGTTTTTCCAACAACTAAAGGCTCTACATGCTGTATATTAAATTTTGCCCAGTCGAAAATAATATAAAGATGTCCTATTAACTGATTATTATCATCAAATACTTTTTCAATTAAAGTTAAAGCCCAATTATCTGTTATAGAAGATTTTGTTATTTCTTCAGAGAATATAGCATTTTTATCAGAATTTAATTTATTTTTTAAATCAGGATTGAAATCAAAAATACTTTTACCAATATAATTCTCATCAGTAGAATCTAATATTATAGCTCCGTCAATATCAGTTAATCCTATATTAATAGCATATTTATTTATTGACTGTATTTTTTTTAATCTATTGTAAGCTGATTCTTTTTCTGTTTCAGTTTTATTTTTAAGATAATCCATTAATTCTTTGTTTGATCCGTAAGTTTCTGCTATAATTAATTGCTCATCAAACCATGTATCTATTAGAGAAGCATATCCAAAAACAATATTATTATATCCGTCTAATGCTGTTTTTTTAAGACTTTCTGAAGCTTTTATATCAGTTATTACTATCAATGCCGCTATAAATACTACTACTACAGAAATGATTGTTAGGGGTATTTTCACTTTCAAGCTTTTGAGTTTGTTCATAAAATATTAACCTCATAATTTTTATTTGTATAGTTATATAACTATACAAATATTATTGAATAATAAACTATATTATAATTTTATGTAAAAACAGGTAAAAACAAGTAAAGATATTGTAATATTTATGATTTTATTATGTAACATTATACATATAATACATATATTGTGACTGTTTACTTCAATATATATTTTATTTAGTTAATATTTGATTATAATATGTTTAAAATGAAAATACCCCATACCCTAAATTAAAGTATGAGGTATTTTTTTATGTTTTATAATTTACTTATTTAGTTCCATCAGGAAGTTTGAATAAATGTATAGCATCCATTAATTCTTTGGACTGAGCAAATAATAATTCAGCAGATGCAGTAGCTTCTTCTACTAATGCAGCATTTTTCTGAGTTGTAGAATCCATTTCAGCAATAGCTATTTTTACCTGATCTATACCATTTTGCTGTTCAACGGCACTGTTGCTGATTCCTTCCATAATTTTAGAAGCATCATCTATTTTATTTTGTATTTCTATAAATATTTCCTGAGATTCTCTTGCTGTTCCTGTGGCTTTATCTATTTTTTCATAAACATTTTCAATCAAGTCTGTGATGCTTTTTACTGAAGTTTGAGTAGTTTGTGCCAAGTTTCTAACCTCAGCGGCAACAACAGCAAAACCTTTACCTTGCTCACCAGCACGAGCTGCCTCTACTGAAGCATTAAGTGCAAGTATATTAGTTTGAAATGCTATATCTTCAATTATTTTTGTTATATCTTTAATTTTACTGCTTGCATCATGAACTTCTTCTATATTAGAAGTTGTTTCAGATATTATATTTCCTGCATTTTCTACGGATGATTTAGAATCTAATATCATTTTACTTCCATTGATAGAATGTTCAGCAGAATCTCTTATTGTTGATGAAATTTCAGTCATAGAAGCAGATGTTTCTTCTATGCTTGCTGCCTGACTTTCTGTTCTATGAGCTAAATCTGTATTTTGTTCAGATAATTCTTTTGCTGCCATTGTGATATTATTGGCAGATTCTTCAACAGTCATTATAGTATCTACTAATTTCTTTCTCATAGCAACAAATGCATCTGATAATTCTCCAAGTTCATCTTTTCTTTTAATTTTTTGTTTTGTAGTTCTTAAATCTCCATCTGCTATTTCTTTAGCAACGCCTACTAATAAATGTAATGGTTTTGTTATAGACATTATGAACATTGATATAAATATAGATATTATGATTATAGCTATAAGAGCTATTATTACCATCATAAGCATAAGCATTCTATTAGCTTCATATATTTCCGCTTCTGTTACAGATATACCCAATACCCAAGGCTGTGATTTTAATGTCATAACTGATGAAACTCTGCTTTCACCATTAAAGTTATAACTTAATATTCCTTTTCCCAAGTTAAAAGCCTCTTTAAATTGAGCAGGAGCTGTTTCGTTTATATTTGCTGTCTTACTATGTATTTTTATTATTAAATTTTTATCAACAGCATACATACTTCCTGTTTTACCTATCACAAGAGGCTCTATATGATTTTTATTTAAAGTAGACCAATCAAGCATAACATATAAATATCCAAGAAGCTGATTATTATTGTCAG
>CASEHG010000092.1 GCA_949287565.1 uncultured Brachyspira sp. | reverse complement strand
ATATTTATTAAAAATACTAAAAGCAATAATATCTTGATATTTTTTATTTATAGTTCATTATTTTTTATATTATTACATATATAAGCAGATAATAATTGTTTTTAATTTTTACATTAATGTTATAATATCAATATAAATTTTATCATGCGAGGTTATAAAATGAAAATAGCACATATTGCCGTTTGGGTTAAAGATTTAGAGAATATTAAAAATTTTTATATCAAATACTTTAATTGTACATGCAATGATAAATATATTAATGAGAAAAAAGGTTTTGAATCATATTTTCTAAAATTTGAAGATGATTGCAGATTAGAAATAATGACTAGAAAAGATATAAAAGAAAGAAATACAAATGATGAAATGTACGGTTTTGCTCATATTTCAATATCAGTAGGAAGCAAAGAAAAAGTAGACAGCCTCACAGAAGAATTAGAAAAAGACGGATTTAAAATAGCATCATATCCTAGAACTACAGGCGATGGATATGATGAAAGCATTGTACTTGACAGTGAAAATAATAGAATAGAAATAACTATATAAAGACTATATAAAGGCATATATAAAATTAAAAGGATATCAAAATGAAAAAATTATATTTTATATTATTAATGATTTTGTCTGTATTATCAATTTCCTGCTATGATAAAATTACTCATAAAATAAAAGTTTATCATAATGGAAATATACTTACTATGCAAGGCAATGAACCAGTTTATGCAAGAGCAATAGAGATAAGAGATAACACAATAATGAAAGTTGTTTATACAGAAGAAGATGAAAAAAGCATTGTAAATAATGTATATGCTGAAGTAGTGGATTTACAAGGTAAAACATTAATGCCAGGATTCATAGATTCTCATAGCCATTTGGTAAGATTTGCTCAGGCTCTTACAACAGTAGATTTAACAGGCTCTACTAATCTACTTGAAATAGCTCAAAGAATTACTAACTATATAGAAATAAATAAATTAGCACCTGATGCTTGGGTTGTGGGATTCGGTTATGATAATAATTTACTTCCTGATAAGAAAAATCCTAACAGAGATGATTTGGATAAAATCTCTACTACTCATCCAATATTCATAACTCATGCTTCAGGACATGTAGGAGCAATGAATTCAAAAGCATTGGAAGAGTTTGGAGTCGATGAAAATACACCTGATATAGAAGGCGGAGTAATAGAGAGATATCCAGACAGCAGAAAGCCTACAGGATATATGGAAGAAACTGCATTTTTACATTATGCCAACAGTATTAATTTTGAATTGACAGATGAAGACTTGATGAGATTTGTTAATCAGGCTGAAGATGTTTATTTGGGATACGGTATTACAACTGCACAAGATGCTTTACTATCAACTGCAGAATTTCCTCTTGTAAATAATATGATAACTAATAATAGATTTAGAATAGATATTATAGGATTTATAGATTTAAAAAATTCTGAATCTATAGTAGAAACTAATAAAGAAATGGTGGGGAAATACAAAAATAGATTTAAAATAGGAGGCTATAAAATATTTTTAGATGGTTCTCCTCAGGCAAAAACTGCATGGCTAGAACAGCCTTATGTAAGCGGCCCTGCAAGATACAGAGGATATGGAATATATGATGATGCGGCAGTAGAAAAATATGTCGAAAAAGCATTAGATGATGAAATGCAGCTTCAGGCTCATTGTAATGGAGATGCAGCAGCAGATCAGTATATAAATGCATTCAGTAATGTTATGCAAAAAAGAAATACCACTAATAATTACAGAGCAGTTTTAGTTCATAGCCAAATTATAAGAGATGAACAATATACATCAATGTCAAATCTAAATATCATACCTTCAATATTCGTAGCACATGTTTATCATTGGGGCGATGTACATATAGCTAATTTGGGAATGGAAAGAGCTTCTCAAATAAGTGCATCAAAAACAGCATTGAATAATAATCTAGCTTTCACATATCATCAGGACACACCTGTAATAAAACCGGATATGCTCGAAACTATTTGGTGTGCCGTTAATAGAATAACAAAAAACGGTGTATTATTGGGAGATAATCAAAAAGTTACTCCTTATGAGGCTTTGAAGGCTATAACTATTAATGCAGCTTATCAAAATAAAGAAGAAGATTTAAAAGGAAGTATTGAAGAAGGAAAATTGGCTGATTTAGTGATATTAAGCGATAATCCTTTAACCTGTGAACCTATGAAGATAAAAGATATAGAAGTAATTGAAACTATAAAAGAAGGAAAAACTTTATATACAAAAAAACCTGCTTTATAATTTACTAAATAAAAATAACAAATTACTGCATTCATTATTTTTTATAATAATAGATGCAGTAATTTTTTTATATTTAAATATTATATTTTTAAATTTCTAAAATTGATTTGCATTAAAAAATTTTTATATATAATTTATTTGCTTGATCTATTAGGTTTAAATCATAATTAATTTTATT
>CASEHG010000091.1 GCA_949287565.1 uncultured Brachyspira sp. | reverse complement strand
TTTTATAGGATTTATATTATGGGAAAAGTGAAAAATGTTTTTACTATGGCAACTTTATATCTTATTAAGAATTTACTAAATTTTTCTTCAAGATTACTGCCGGTATTTATAATTATAGTGTCTTTATTAAAAGTATCAAAAGTATTAATTGATTTAAGTTGGTATTTTGTTCTAGTCATATTATTAATAGAAGTTATACTTGTAATATTTGCATTGGCTTTTGATTCGATGTTTTTCAAAAATAAGAAAGCTTCTGATAATGCTGAAAGTAGTTCATCAAATGATACTAAAGAAGAAAATTCAGGAACATCTGAAGTTGCAGTCGCTAATAAATTTTCAGTATTGAATATAGCTGTTGTCTTTTTTGCATTTTTGGGAATAATATTTGTTATATTGAAATTATTTAAAGCTGTTGCTTGGAGTTGGGTATGGGTTCTTTCTCCATTATGGCTTTCTACAGCATTAGTGCTTGTCATATTATTAATATTTATAATAGTATTTATAGCATCAGCATTAAGTAAAAAAGATAAAACAAAGGAAGAAGATAGTAGTACTGAACAATCTTCATCAGAAAATACAGATAATATAGAAAATACAGAAAATAAAGATAATACAGATAATAAAACAGAATAATTAAATAATAAAAATAAAGGAAGATAATTTAATGGAAAATATGTTGTTGAATGTAGTTTTTACGGTAGCAGGAATACTGTTATTATATTTGGGCGGAACATATATTGTAGATGGAAGTGTTATGGTAGCTAATAGGCTTAAAATACCATCTATAGTTATAGGGCTTACCGTTGTTGCTATGGGTACATCTATGCCGGAGCTTTTTGTAAGTTTATTCGGAGCTTTGAGAGGGGAGAGTGCCATTGCTGTAGGTAATGTTATAGGAAGTAATATATTTAATGTTGTATTCGTTCTTGGTGTATCGGCTTTATTTATGACTATGTCTGCCGGCAAAAAGTCATATTATGTTTCTATGATATCTATGTTTATAATGTATGTCGCTTTAGGTATTATGCTCCTTAATTTGAATACAAAGAGATTAAGCGGAGATAAAATATCTATAATTGAAGGTATAATACTTATAGTTTTATTATGTATATATGTTTATTATTTATATAGTGTAATATCCAAAGACAAAGATGAATTAGCTGTATTTGAAAAGGAAGTTTCATCATCTACTAAAACTAATTCCATAGCCAGAGCGATATTCAAAATAATAGTTGCTGTATTGGCATTGGCATTTGGTTCTGACATATTTATTAAAGGTGTTACAGGAATATTTAGAAATTTCTTAAGCGAACATATAATAGGTTTTATAGTTGTTGCTGTAGGTACAAGCATACCTGAACTTGTTACAAGTGTAATAGCTGCAATTAAAAAAGAGGCTGATATATCTATAGGAAACATAGTAGGAAGTAATATATTCAATGTTGGAGGCGTTTTAGGTATATCATCTATGGCTTCATTTAAATTCGGTGGTATTGTTTTAAGCGAAGCACAAGATTATTTGATGGACTTTTCTATTATGGTATTTGTAGGATTATTATTATTAGCTTTTACTGTAAAAGGAAAGAGTTTAGGTAAAGTAAAGGGATGTATATTTTTAATTATATATATTGCTTATGTTGTTTATCTTCTTAAAACTACATCTGTATCATAATTAATTATTTATTAATATATCAGTGAGTTTTGCTTGGTGATTTTCTAGTGTATTATTGTCAATATATGTTTGAAATATTAATTGAGTGAAATTATTTTTATTTGATAATATATATACATAGTCCCCAAGCATAACTGCTTCATATACATCATGGGTAACATAAAAAATAGTTTTATTTGTTTTTGACTTTATATTTTTTATTATATCAATAAGTTCTTTTTTTCTTTTTATATCCTGTCCCTGTAATGGTTCATCCATAAATATAAAGTTTGAATCATAAGCCAAAGCCCTTGCTAAAGATAATCTCTGCCTCATTCCTCCGCTTAGTTCATTAGGTTTTGAGTTTATATTATTTATTAGTCCTGTAATTTCTAATGCATTCTTTATTTTTTTATCCATTTCATTTTTATTTTTTATTTTGTCTTTTAATACATATTCTATATTTTTGTATGAAGTTAAAAAATCTAAAAGTCTAGGCTCTTGATATACGAATGCTTTATCATCTTTATTTATTTTTGATGATATTATATTTAGAAGTGAAGTTTTACCAGAACCTGAAGCACCTAGTATTATATTTATTTTATCCAAGTGAAAATCTATATTAAAATTTTTGAATATTATTAAATCATTATAAGAAAGATTTATATTTTCCAATCTGAATATATAATCATTTATTTTATCTGTCATGATTAATCCTTATAATGATTTCAAATATACCATTGAATATTATTGCAATAAGACAGTAAGCAAACAAACTTACACTGTCTAAATATAGATGGGATTCATAAAGTTTAGTACCTATTCCAAAAGCAGGTAAAGCCAATATTTCAGCTGCCAATATGCTTTTCCAAGTTATTCCCATAGATTGAGATATTCCAGTAAATATATATGGCTTAATATACGGTATATAAAGATTAATTATCTGAGTCTTTAAAGATACATTGTACGACATTGACATTTCTATTAATTTTTTATCTACGTTTATTATGCCGTTTGTTATAGAATCATACATTATCGGGAAAATAACAAGCATAGAAACGAATATCGGCACAGTATTATTATTGAACCATATTATAGCAACTAATATTAATGGTATAGTAGGTATTGTTCTTATAAAATTTATTATTGGTATTAATATATATCTTATAGGAGAAAATATTCCTGCTGATATGCCTATTATAAATGCCAATAAAAAAGATAAGGCGAATGTTATTAATACTCTAATTAAACTTGATGACAAATCTTTATAGAATGATTTTTCAGATATTATTTCTGCAAATTTTTTTAATATATTTGGTATATTTGGAAACACTATTTCAGAATTTATTTTTAAAGCTGTAAAATACCATAAACTAATGAATATAATAACACCTAATATCAAATATATAAGTTTTTTATTTTTCATTATTATTTTATTCTTTTGAATATAAGTACTTCATTATCCAAAGTAGTAATTGTAAGATTATTACTTGTAAGTTCTATTGAAGATGCTTTGCTTAATAGTTCTATATATTTTTTTTCTTCTTCTACTGCTTCTGAGGCACCGCCCATTTTTGTGACAACCATATCGGTAAATATTATCATATTACCTCTGCGCATTTCATATTTTCCTAAATATGTATTGAATCCGCTATATCCATAAAATTCTTCATTGTAAAATGATATTGTAATTCCTCTTCCTGCAAACATATTTGTAAGCTGAAAAGTTTTTCCATTTAATGTACTTGTAGATATATTTATTGACTGTGAAGTTGTAGCACAGGAGCTTATAAACATTATTATAGTAAAACTTAGTATTAAAATAAAATTTCTTATCATTAAAATATCCTATATGCATTGTAACATATTACTTAAAATTCTTCAAAGACTAAATTCTCACTGGATAATAAAGTATATATTATTAATTGCTTTCCATTAATTTTATATGAAGTAGCATTTTGCAGCATACTAAGATATTCTATTTCAGCGGCAATTTTTTCACTTGTGCCTGATTTTTTTGTCATTGAAATAGATAGTATGTTAAATATATCTCCATCAATAGTATATGAAGATGAATAATTATTAACAGCAGAAAAACCATGTATTGTATCTGGTGTAAATTCTATTGTAATATCCATATCAGGGTGTATACTTACCAATTTAAATCTTCTTCCAAAAAGAGAGTCATTTTTTGGTTCTTCTATATGAGTAACTTTTGCTGTTGAGCATGAAAATATAAATAATGCTGCTATTAAAACATGTACAATATATTTCATAATTA
>CASEHG010000090.1 GCA_949287565.1 uncultured Brachyspira sp. | reverse complement strand
TAATATAACTTTATAACATATACTATTTTATATATATTATAAAGTTATATGATTTTATTTCTCCATAAAATGCTTATATCCTAATTTTTTTGAGTTTTGAAGATACTCTTTACTTTTATTTTCGCATTCTTCTTTTGAATATCCGCTTATATTTTCATCAAGTTTGGCATATTCATCGTATACAAGAGATAAATAGTAGTAGGTTTCTCCTATATCTTTTTTAAGTGTGTTCTTTTCTATAGATCTATTTAAATATTCCAAGGATTCTTTTAGATATTTAGCATCATTACTTTCTTTATTTTCTTTATACTGTAAATATAGAAGTATACCTTTATTATTTAAAAGTGCCATATTATTTTGTTCAATTTCTAAACCTTTATTTATGTATATTTCTGCCTGTTTTAAACTTTCTTTATTGTTAGTTATTTCATAATGATTTAAATATAAAATAGATATGTTATTTAAAGTATATATGTCTTTACTATTTATAATTAAAAGTTTACTAAAATCATCTAATGCTTTATTAAAATAATCTTCATATTTAGTTTCTCTGTATTTATTTGAATATAAATTACCTCTATTATTTAAAGCATTAATATCATTTTCATTAATATTTAATACTTTATCATAATCACACAATGCTTTAGTAAAATATTCTTCATTTTTAGTTTCTTTATATTTATCATAATATAGAAGTCCTCTATTATTTAAAGACATAATATTATTAGTATCTATTTCTAATGCTTTAGTATAAAGTTTGATAGCTTCATCATAATTTTTATTAATTTGTTCATTTAATGCTCTTGCAAATAATTCACTTGCTTTAGCCATATCAGCATTTATTTTTGATTGTTTTGTTTGTTCTTCTATTTTCTTTAATGTTGATTCTATTTCTTGGGCTTTTTTATTTAATTCTTCTAGTGTTTTATTTGATTCTAATTTTGTTTCTTTTATAATAAGTTCCGACTGCTTTTGATTGCTTTCCATTATTTTATTATTGGCGTATATGCCTAAAATTGTGAATATTATCATTATTAAAGATAAAAATGCAAGCCAGAAAGTTACTGTATTTATTGAAAAATCTTTACTGTCTTTTAGGGTTTCTCTAAGTAAATCGATATTAGGTTTGAATGCCTCTTCTAATGTATTTTTTATAAACTCTTTATTTTCAAAACTTTCATTTGTAACCGTTTCTTTAAGGAACTCATAATAATTGCTTAATTGTATTTGTGAGTTTGATTCAAATTGTTTTATACTGCTTTCTATCAATGTTTTACTTTCATTTGTGTATTTAGAATATTTGCATATCAAAACTAATAAAAATATTATGCATATAACAGAATACAATATAAATGTAGAATGCCTTTTAAAAAACATTCTTCTTTTTTATTTTCAACCTTATTTTTTTCTTTGGCGTTATTTTTACCATTGTTTGTTTTATTATCTACATCGTCTACATTATTAGTATTTTCTGTAGTATTATTATTATCAGACATATTTTTAACCTATCATATTTTAAATATATTATACAGCTAAATTCAAAAATATAAAATTGTTTGAAATGTAAATTTTTATTATATACAAATTCTATTTACAGTGCGTTAAACAAATTCAAGGCTTAACTAATGATTAATTTGTAATAATATTTTTAAATAAAACTTTAAAACTAAATAAAATATTAAATGGAAAGCATATTAAGTATATTTTTTATTTTAAGAATTTGACAAAAAATATAAAACTTGTATAATTAAAAAAATGTTAGCTTATTCTAACATTTAAAGGAGATATATCATGAATATTAATTTAAACGGGGTATCTGAAACTTTATTAATTACACTATGGGCTAAAGCAGAAGAAAGTAAAAGAGAAGATTCAATTATCAAAGATTATAAATCTATAGAAATATCAAAAGAAATAAATTATGATTTTTCAAAGTTCAAAAACTCTAAAGGAACTCAAGTAGGAACCTGTATAAGAACAAAAATAATAGATGATATAATAAAAGATATTATTGAAAAAAGCTCAGCAGAAAGTTTTACTATTATCAATTTAGGAGCAGGTCTTGATACAAGAGTAAGCAGATTTATAAAAGATAATATTTATTGGTATGATATAGATTTTGAAGATGTTATTTTGTTAAGAAAACAATTTTTTAAAGAACTAGAAAATAATAAAAATTATGAATGCATATCATCATCTATACTAGATTATAGGTGGATAAAAAATATTAAAGTAAGAGGCACTGTTATAATAATATCTGAGGGGGTATTGATGTATATAGAAGAAAGTTATATAAAAGAATTAATTGAAAAACTATCTGAGAATTTTATTAACAGTCATTTTATATTTGATACTATACCTACAATTTCAGCTAAAAATACAAAACTTCATGAAACAGTAAAAGAAACAGCTGCAGTGTTTAGATGGGGATTAGATATTCCATCAGATATAGAAAAATTAAGCAGTCATATAAGATTTATAAACAGTTATAATTATGCTGATTATTTTAAAAATAGATGGGGACTTATGGCTATATTAAGACATTTACCATTTGCAAAAAATATGATAAACTTTAATACTATTCATATAAGACTTGTTTAAAATATTCTTTATTTAGTTTAATAAATTTTATTCTCACTCCCCGCCCTCTAAATTTATTTGTATTATTATGTTACTGATATGCTATTTTTTGTTTTTTAATTTGATACTTTTATTTTAGCTGCCCGCCCAAGATTTTTTAAAATTATAGTTTATTCACGCATGTAGAATAGAATTAAATATATAGAATTGTTTGTAATTCAAATGTTATTATTTTTGCAATTTAATTTACCGTGCGTTAGATGAATATTTTATTTAATAAAGTTTAAATTACAGTTTCCCCCTTAAGGCTTCTTATTTTCTTCTGGTATTAGAGTTAAATTTTTCTTTTTGATTTGTTTAGTTTTTTAACGTCCCCCATATTTTTTAAATTTGTTATCAATTTACCGCACGTGTGATAAAACTATATATAGTTGTTTGTAATTCACAATTTTATTATTTTTTAAATTTGTTTACCGTGCGTTAGAGGAATTTTTTATTTAATAAAGTTTAAATTAGATTTTCCCGCCCTTAAGGCTTTTTATTTTTTCTGGATTAGAGTTAAATTTTTCTTTTTAATTTATTCAGTTATTATAGCAGCCCACCCAAGATTTTTTTAAATTTATAGCATACTCACCGCACATATAACTAGATAAAAAATACTATTTAATAATTTTCACAATGCTATATAATATGACAATTAAAATTATATAGGAATATTAAAGTATGGCTAATGATATTATTAAAGAACTATTTGATAAATCTAAAGAATCATTTGATAATAATAATTTTGAATTATCTATAAAATATCTTGAAAAAATTTTGTTTTATCAAAAAGATAATTATAAAATTTATTATATTATAGGTACAAATAAAAATCATTTAAAACAATATGAGGAGGCTATAACAAATTTAAACAAAGCCATAGAATTAAATAGTACTAATTGTCTTCTTTATTCTGAAAGAGCTTTATCAAAACATAGTTTAGGATTATATGAAGAAGCTATAAAAGATTATGATAAAGCTATAGAATTAGATAATAATAATTATATAGCTTATAATAACAGAGGACTTGCGAAATATGGTTTAGGTCAGTATAAAGAAGCGGTTAAAGATTATGATAAAGCCATAAAATTAAATAGCAGCAATTCAGAATATTATAATAATAGAGGGAATGCTAAAACAGATTTGTATCAGTATGAAGAGGCTATAAAAGATTATAACAAAGCTATAGAATTAAATAATAATGATTCATTAGCTTATTTTTATAAAGGAAAAGCTAAAGCTGATTTGTATC
>CASEHG010000089.1 GCA_949287565.1 uncultured Brachyspira sp. | reverse complement strand
TTACCATTTTCAGCTTCTCTTCCGAGCTGAACTTTCTTCTTGTTCTTCCCATAAGGTGTCTTCCTTTTGTTATTATACACCTTATTAGCTTTCCTGTTTTAGTCCAAGTTGCGGTTAGGCATTACATTATCACTTAAACGTTGTTGAATTTCATTATCTGTCATAAAAAAAATACAAAAAGGTATTATCTATATCCTTGAAGTTTATTAATAATGTAGTATAATATATTACGACAAAAATTTAAAATTATATAAATAGTACTATTATGGAAACAAAAGAAGATGAAGAAAGAAATGTTTATGTAATAAAAGCAACTATGGATGAATTAAAGAATGGCGTTGAATTATCAATTGAGTCGCCAAATGAAATTATAATAATTCCTGACGAAAACAAACAATCAGAATAAATATGAAAACAAAAAGAAAGTTAAATATAAATGAATATGAATTATTTGAAAAACCTGTAAATAATTTTCAATATTCTTCATCAAAATTATTTCTCGTATGTTCAGATTCTTTCTGGCATAATGGAATTCATTTAAAATTAAATGGAGATGTAATTAAAAATATCTATGATGGTACAATTGTTGCGTGCAGATTTTCATCTGGATTTAAGACACAAGACATAAATTTTGATAAATTTAAGATATATCCAGAAATGTTGGAGAACTTCAATCTCTCTCCTGGTAATTTTTTTATATATAATTTTTTTGAATTAAAAGATGGAAAATATCAATTAAAAGAAGAGTTTAAGTCAGAAAAAGAAGAAAACAAAATAATTCAAGAATTGATAAAGAAAGAAATTGGTAAAGGTTATTCTAATTCTTTTGTGCTTATTGAACATAAAACAGAAAAAGTAGTTTTAGAGAACAATACTTCAAGAAAAATACAATATCAGTTCTATACATTATATAATCATTTACGACCATTGAAATATTATACAAATAAAGAAAAGTGTGATTTATTTTTTTATTCTGCGGATTTAGAATTTACAAACACATTTCCCTATAACTATGTAAAAGGTTATTATGTATTAGAAAATTTAAGATTACAAAGACAAGAGTTTATTAAAATTCCTAGTGAAACTAAAATATCAGAAACTGATTATTATAAATATACCTTTAATGGTAAAACTGAAAATGCATATATTGATGAAAAATTAGTACGAAATTTAACATCACATTATGAAACCCGTAGACCAGCTTTTACTAATTCCGAAAAAAATGACTCAAACTATTTAAAACCTGGGGAATACAGAACAATAACAAACGAGATATTTCTATTTGATAATAAAAAAAAACAAAAAGATGTGTTAAAAATATTCTAACCATAAAAGATAAAATTGAAATAAATTATGATGATTTTATAACTTATTTAAAAGATACAGATGAAAATAATGGCTTAAAAATATCATCATTAAATGGTTATATATTTTTTTCAAAAACAATAAAAGATACATTAAAAACATGTCTTACTGAATATAATTCTTGGGATCTAAAAAACAACCCTAAGCCAAATATTACATATAATATAAAAAACGGCTTTTTATTAACAGGAAGATATACTCCAAGTGGCCAACAAGAATATTATTATTTATCGCAAAACAAAAGTATTTATATACCGAATGTTGAAAGCTATTATATACAAGCAAAAAAAATAAAAACAACTTTCGAATATGCAGTAGAAGATATATATATACCATGTGAACTTAAAATTATAGAGACAGAATCACCAAGTACAGTTTTCAAAAAGGTAGAATATTATTTTAATGGTTCTAAACAAAAATGTTATATTTCGAATGATTCTTTTAGAAAATTTCAGGATCATTGGGAAACGAAAAGAAGGCTTAGACCTTATGAATCAACTAATACTAATGACATTTCTAATTATTTACCACGTAAATCAAATGATGTTATTGACGATATTTTATTATTCGATACAAAAGACATTAGTAAAAGACTTGCAATAGCAAGTGTACCCAAAACAACTAAATTTCAAATATCAAAAACTGAACTTGATAATCTTTTAAAAAATTTAGCTGATAATACATCAGCTAATAAATTTGAAAAAGGAATTTTTGTAAACTATGATACTGGAAGTACTAAAGGTTCTGGTTACATATATTTACCATGGGGTTACGATTTATCAAATGAAAACGAAAATCAAGTTGCATCAAATTTCAAAAAATTAAAAGAAAATGTAAAAAATATCTCAGAAAACCTGGATACATGGTTAAATGAATTTTATCAAAAAGAAGAAATATCCTTTAATGAATTTAAGCTTAAGCTAAATAAAGATGAAAGAATTCTAGAAAATCAAATATACAGTTATAAAGGAAGTGGTGAATCCATTAAACTTGAAAAAGGCGATGTACTAGGTTATGGTGGTTATGCAGCTGTATCACCAGATGAAAAAAAAGATATATATAAAATTGAGGATTACATACATTTTGAAACATTTTGTACAAATACTAATTTTATGGAATTTAATAAAAATCGTAACGATTATAAAGCTGATTTTTTAATAAAAGCAGAAACATCAGTGCATAAGAATAATCCGGTAGCAGAGACAATAATTAAACCATTAGAAATTATTCAAATAAATTATAATTTGAAAAATTCGTTAGATAATTTAAATAATAGTACTAATTCCCTTCTAAATTTTGGGAAAAAACTAATTAGTAATTCTTTATTTAAGCCTAAACTTGTACAAGCTATAGAATTAAGATATGAAACTTTAGATTTGTGTTATTTAAGAGTAACTGGAAACAAGGTGAGTTTAATTGAATCAGAAATATTTATAGAAATGGAATATATGGGTTATATTGGAAAACTGGAGGATGATGAATATATCAGTAAGAAGTCATTTATTTATACCTGGAAAGATCCACATTATATTAGTAACGAAGATAAAACTATAAAAGTTTTTAAGAAAAATGGCTCTACTTTTGAAGATACTGGTAAAACAATAAACATATATAATACTTTTAAATATGAATGGAAATCCCAAATTGGAGATACTTATCGTCAAATTAAATATTATTGTATACCAGCAAGTAAAAAAGAGAAATTTTATATTAATGAAAAAACAATAAATGAAAAAATGGAACAATTTTCCCTAATAATGGATAATGATTATTATAGATTAAAAAAAGAAAAGAAAATACTTCAAACAGAGATATTTGAAAAACCAAAAAATCTTATATGGTCAGAATCAGCAGAAATTGTAAAAACTGGAACATACGAAAATACACACGAAGAAATTACAGACAAACAAAATAAGACTTGGATTTTAGGGAAAGAACCAAATGGTTCCAATACTATCTGGATTAACAAAGATGATATTGACGATACAATTGATACAAGTAAACCTGTAGAAGAAATTATTTACGATAAGTGGGAAGATTTCTTTGAAAAAATTAATCTGTCAGACTTTGGTAAATATAGGTGTGAAAACAAAGAGAAATTTTTGGCTGAACTAAATATAAATCAGACTGATGAAGAAGAACTTAAATACACATTAAACAAGAATCAAGAACTTGTATCCAGTTTGTTTTTTTTAAATACTTCAGAATGGAAACAAGACTCCGGCCTTATGGATGCTTATAAAAAAGCTTGGCCATACTCTGATATGGATTATCTGAAACAACAAAGGGATGATTATTGTTTTTGGGAAAATACAAGTTTGTCATCTAAATCAAATGTAACCTTCTTTCACCCTGTGAAGTTTATTGGATTGATGGATAAAGTTGAAATTGAAAACTTACATATCAAAGAATTAAAACGTGTTCAGGAACGTGTTGTTAATATAAAATGTATTCAGGAAGGAAAACGTGGCATTTATAATTTAGATCCTATTTATTCGGATCAAACTTATTGCAACCATGCTGTTTATTTAACTATTCAAGCAGTTGATGAGGATTATTTAAAATTTACAGATAATTACGATGCTCCTATTGATTCTAATTATTCTAAATATGATAAAACATATCCATATAAAGAATCTAGTTATTGGTGTGTTGTTCTACGTAATCAAGCAGCTAAAGGAGAAATAAAGAAACTAACAACATGCCAAGAAATTTTGAAATATGCAAATCGAGGCTTTGTTGTTATTGTAGCTTGGGAAAACACCAATGGTTTATCACCTCATTTTGCAACAGTACAACCTCAACCAGAAAATAATTCAAATGATTTAAAAAAATTGAAATTGTGTAATGTCTCTGTTGAAACGAGAACAGGTATGGATATAACTATGAATACTGCTTTTGGTGATAAACAATGTGAATTTTTTGTAAATCCTAATCAAAAGTTTAGAGAAAAATATGACACTATACAAGAATTAGAAAAAAGAAAGGAATAATTATGAAAAAACTTTTGTTTATTTTATTTATATTATTAACAAATAATATGTTCTGTTTATCAGAAAATGAAGTAGTAAAGGTATTACGAGAAGATTCTTTAACTAATCATTTTTTTAATACAAAAAACTATAAATAC
>CASEHG010000088.1 GCA_949287565.1 uncultured Brachyspira sp. | reverse complement strand
TACTTTCTATATGATATAAATCTTTAACATAACCTGTATTTTTTATTATATGATTTTTATCTTCATCTGTTAATCTTACGGAATTATTTAAAGGCATAAGCTTCACTTTAATATACGATACATCATATTTGTTTTGATATGATGTATTATCATCTAAATTTAATTTTTTAAAATTTATATCTCTGTTAGAAAATATATCTTTATGAGAATTAGTTGTGCATGAAATTAAAAATAGTGTTATTATAAAATATAGTGTTTTCATTTTATGTTTTATTATTTTTTATTTTCTTATTTTCTCACAGTTACAGTTCTGCTTGTAAATCCAAGTATACCTGTTAATAAATTGATGAAGAAATCTCCGGCATTGCTTCTGGTATATATCTCATAATTTTCTCTTCCTCCAGCTAGTCTTTCTGTATCCACATCATTCATAGGTACTAATCCCCATAAAGCATACCATTGCTTTCTTGTTAAAGTGACTCCTGTCTGAGGTCCGTTGCCAACTAAATGCCTATGCTGATAAGAGCAGGAAACGGCAAATATGGAAATGATTGATAGTGAAATTATCATTTTTACCATAAAAACTCCTTAAATTTGTTATTTTTTCACATATAGTGAACATTGTTCAGTTTAACATAATAAAGCTGTTTGTCAATGAAAAAAGCTAAAATAAAAACATCAATACTAAATTGTTCAGTTTGCTTATAAGAAATTATTTTCAATAGCAAAATAATTTCTTTAAATTATAATATTATATAGTGTATTTATATATCGTTAATTTAACTTAAATGAATAATTTTTGTTATAATATTGAAAATGAAACAAAATAAAAGAACATTCTTATTATCGTATTTAGTATTTATATCAGCAATAATTCTATTTATTGTAATTTTTTCTATTCTTGGAAGTATAGAAAGGGTAGGATATTTATCAAATTTCAATCATATATTGGAGAATAAATATTATTTTACATTAAAATTTGAAAGCAGTATTTTTAAGAACAATAAAATATATAGAGTATATCCGAACACAAATGAAATGCCTGATAATGTTACAAATATAAGATGGAGTGGAAGCTATTACGGAAATTTAGTTTTAGGCGATTCAAGTATACAATTAAAAGAAAATGATAAAATAGAAAATATTAAATATACAGTTAAAATACAAAAAAATGTATTTTTATTTCTGCTCTTTATTATAATAGTTTTTCCTGCAATTTATTTTTATGTGATGCCTAATATATATTATCATCATAAATCATATATTTTCTTTTTTGTGCTTAATTCTTTATTATATTTGATAACTTCAAATTTTATAATGCCTTTATTTTCTATGATGAAGCTTGATTTTAATATATATGATTTTTTATATACTTATCTTTTTGTAATGACAGCTTATAATTTACTTGTATACTATCCTTTTAATTTAGGCAATATTAAAAATATTAGGATAATACTAACAGCTTTATTTTGTGTAGTGTCAATATTTTCATTTTTTGCTATAGAGTCAATAAGTTTAACTGTACTTAGTATGGTGATATTGTTTTCAGATATGCCCAATCTTTATTCATCGCTTATTACAGTTCTTCCAATGCATTTAAAAATTATTACTATCACAGTGAGTATAATATATTTTTCTTCTTTATTAGCTTTTATAATACTATTTATTTTTAATATATATAAAATGTTTATAGAGAGAAGTAAAATAGCATCTTTAGTGATGATAGCTTTTATAATATTCACAGTATTTTATTTGTTTTTAAAGCCTAAGAATATAGATATATGGAGCATAGATTTTGTAAGAAATGCTAAAAGAAATGGTATAATAAATACACTCAATTATAGAATAAATTATGACAGATTAAATAATATAAAACCAAGCAAAGAACTAGTATCAGATTCTATAAAATTATTAAAAGGATATGAATCAAAAAGAGATGTATCAACACTTTATTTAAAATCAACAAAGAATATTTTTGATAATATAAAAAAATTAGAAGATGATATGCATTCTATATTGATTGAGGCATCATCTAAAAATAGTAATTTTGTTTACAATAATGAGAATATAGATTATGAATATATAGAACAATTAAAAAATAATTATTATGATGTATACACTAATTTTGAAATATCAATCACAAATGATTTATCAAAAATAGATGAGTTAAAAAAAGGTTTAAAAAGAGATGTATATTTAATATTCTTAGAATCTTTTTATGATTATTCACATTTTAGAAAATTATTTAATAAAGATCCTTTCCCTAAAGAGTATAGAAAATGGGCTGACTCATCAAGAAAAATAGCCCCTAATGTTAATAACGGAAGTTTTTATGCAAGGCTTTCAGGACTTACAGGATCATCTCCACTTTATCCAAAAACTCAGTCAGAAAAGATAGAAAATACTTTACCGGATATTCTTTCAAAAAACGGATATAATACAATAGCATTAGAAGAAGCATTGAATACTTATAATTTAAAAACTTTCTATCCTTCAATAGGTTTTAAATCTCAGGTGTTCGGATTAGGAACTACAAATATTAATACATATTTAGGCACAAATATTGATAATTTGGGAAGTCCTGTATTTGCTGCAGGCTTTACTATTTTAGGACATACTGATTCGCATTTATCTAATGATTTAAACTTTGCTGAAAACAATAAAAAGTTTTTAGATAATTTTGAAGGTAATGATAAACTTCATATAATAGAAACTATTGATAATTCAGCAATGACAGCAATAAATATTATAGATATAAGAGATACTATTTTAAAACATTCTCCTAATGCAATTATAATATTTAAACATGATCATCTTTATCCTTATTTGAAAGCTATAATAGAACGTTCCAGCATAGATGAAAAAATAAAAACTAATTTTCTAAGTGATTATAAGCCTTCTCCTATACTCATTTGGGACGGTACTAATGGAGCATACAAAGCAAATGAAAATTTCACTCCTGAAAATATACCTTTATTCATAGCTGCTAATTTGAATGTTGATTATACAAATAGTGTGATATCTCTTTTATATAAAGAAGAAATTGATGATACTATCAGCACTTATAATAAATTTTATTATACAACAAATGATTCCGTTATAGATAATAGCGAAGTTTCAAATATGATGATATTTAAATATGAAAATGCTCAAAGAATTTTATCTCAGGATATTTTTCAGGGTAAAAAGCATTATTATTTAATAAAAGATATTACTAACAAATAATTTTTATAATTGACTATATGTATTTTTGTGTTATAATACACTAAATTTCTAGGATTGAAG
>CASEHG010000087.1 GCA_949287565.1 uncultured Brachyspira sp. | reverse complement strand
TTTACAAAATATAGTTGTTTAAGTATAAAATAAAAATATATTTATATTACTCTATTAATATAAATATATTTATTAATTATCAAAAATATTATTTCTTTTCTTTTATAACATTATTATGAACAAAGAACATCATATTAACAAATACATAAATTATCATCATACTTGCAACTATAAGTTCAAATATAGAAACAATATTCCATATATAATAATACTCTCCATTAACGCTTTTAGAATAATTAGCATATTTTAATAAGGCTTGAGCACCAATAGCTAAAGGGAAAGTATAGGCAGCAAATAAAGGTATAAATTTTATTTGAAAAGCTCTTATAAGAGATAAATATACTTTGAATGTAGTAAATAAACCCAATGCCAAAAGAAAATTAAGCAAAGCAGTATTATAATCAGTAAAAGCACTTAAATAACCGCATAAACAAAGATTAGCAGGTGCTCCCATTACAGCAAATGCAGGAAATCTGTCATCAGCCAAAGGATCATGAAAAATTATCCTATAAAATATAAATGGAAATAATATAATATATAGAACTGTACCTATATAAACTATTACTTGAGATACTTGAGGAAATCCCATATTAGTACCAGTAACAGCAGCTACAACTATTCCTACAGGAGGAACAAACCAGCTAGGAAGTATATGATGATGGTCTTTTAAATTGATTCTATGAGCTAAAAAAGTAAAAGCAAATATCACATGAACTGCAATTGCTGTAAACCACATAGCAACACCAAGCGGTTTTACAAATTGAACTACTGAAGATGATATCACCATAACAGCCATATCAAGAGTAGGAATAGTGCTTCCTGCAACAGGATGCTCTAAATCATTAAGAAAATCTCCAAATGATGAAAATATTTTAGTTATAATGGTTAATATTAAAATAGATGAGATTAAAGCACCTACATAGGCAAAATATTTAATACCTGTAAATATAGTCCAAGCATTAAATATACCTCCTACACCAAGTGCTAAACCAGTGAGAGCCAAAGGCATTTTATTAATTTTACTTATCATTTTTTATTACACTTTATTATTTAGATTTTTGAATTATTCATTATTAAGACTTTTTAAATTAGAAATTGATAATCAATATAATTAAAGAGGTTTCCATAAATACTTATGAAAACCTCCTTATTGAAATGATTTATTTATACAGTTATTTGCATAACCTCTTCTTCTTTAGCACTATTATCTATATTATCTTTCTTATCCAAGTCTCCGCTTTGCTTGTTGTAGACATGAAGTTTGTTATACAATTTAACACCAGTACCGGCAGGTATTAAGTGTCCTATAATAACATTTTCTTTTAATCCAAGCAATTTGTCAACCTTTCCTTTAATAGCAGCATTAGTTAATACTTTAGTAGTTTCTTGGAATGAAGCAGAAGATATAAAGCTTTCAGTATTAAGAGCAGCTTTAGTTAATCCTAAAAGTACAGGCTTACCGCTTGCAGGAGAACCGCCGGCCTCTTCATAGCGTCTGTTTTCTTCTTCAAACTCATATTTATCAACATACTGACCAACAATATATTTAGTATCGCCAGGATCAGTAATTTCAAGTCTTCTAAGCATCTGTCTTATGATAAGAGCGAAGTGCTTATCGTTAATACCTACACCCTGCTGATTGTATACTGTCTGAATTTCTTCAAGCAAGTAAGTTTGTAAAGCCAAATCTCCTTGAGTTTCCAATATATCATGAGGGTTTATCTTACCGGCGCATAACTGAGTACCTGTTTTTACCTGGTCACCGTTTCTAACAAGAAGCATTTTACCATGAGGTACCAAATGTTTAGTTTCATCAAATTCATTTCTGATTTTAACTACTTTTTTACCCTTATGAGAACCGCCTATTTCAACCTCGCCGTCAATACCAGCAATAATAGCAGTATCTTTAGGTTTCTGAGCTTCAAGCAATTCTTGTACTCTTGGAAGACCTCCTGTAATATCCCTACTTTTCTGCTGTATACGAGTAGTTTTAGCAATAACCTCTCCTATTTCAACTCTTTGGTTGTTTTCAACTAGAAGCTGAGCACCATTAGGTATATCAGTTTCAAAAGGATCTCCCTCACCTGTTATCAAGATTTTAGGCTGCATACTAGCATCTTTAAACTCTTGAATAATATTAGTTACGTTTCCTGTTTGATCGTCTATAGATTCAACCAATGTTCTTCCAGGAATGATATCCTGCCATCTTACTATACCAGCTTTTTCTGAGATGATAGGCTCGTTATATGTATCAAAGCTAGCTATAACAGTATTAGGTTCTATGAATACATGTTCATCAACTTTATACTCACTTCCAACTTTAATTACAATTGTGTGCTTATCACCTGTAATCATTATATATTTATCATCATCAGTAACTTTGAAAGTACCATTATGAGTAGCTTTAATTTCTGTACCGTCTTTAAGAGTAGCTATAACATCACCTATAAGAACTTTAGTATTCTGTTCAGTTAAAATATCTTTTAATGTAGATTTTTCCCATTTCTCTAAAACTCTTCTGATAATTAAATCACCTTTTCTAGCTGTGATTTTAACACCATTAGGCTGAACAACATAGTTAGAGAATTGTTCAATATATATAGGATAGTTAACTTTAATTTCGTTTTCTTCTACCATCTGAGTAGCAACACCACCGATGTGGAAAGTTCTCATTGTAAGCTGAGTACCAGGCTGACCAATACTTTGAGCAGCAACTACACCAACAGCCTCACCTATAGAAGCTAAATTATTAGTAGATAAACTTCTTCCATAACATTTCTGACATACACCCATTCTGCTTTCACAAGTAAGAGGATGTCTTATGCTGATTTTTTCTATACCAGATTTCTCTATTAAATCACCTATTTCTTCTGTAATTTCAGTATTAGCTGAACATATAAGCTCTTTAGTAACAGGATGATATATATGCTCACTTGTGAAGAAACCAACAACACGCTCTTTAAGAGATTTTTTGATTTCATCTCCGTTTTTTATGGCTTCTATAGCAATACCTTTAACAGTACCGCAGTCATGCTCTGAAACAACAACCCCTATTGCAACGTCAACTAATTTTCTAGTAAGATAACCAGCACTTGAAGTTTTTAAGGCAGTATCGGCAAGACCTTTTCTAGCACCGTGAGTAGAAATAAAGTATTCCTGTACAGTAAGACCTTCTTTAAAGTTTGAAATAATAGGAAGTTCGATAATTTCACCGGAAGGCTTAGCCATAAGACCACGCATACTAGCAAGCTGTCTTATCTGCTGTTTAGAACCTCTCGCACCAGAATCAGCCATTATGTATACAGGGTTAAATCCGTCCTGATCCTGTCTTAAGTTATCCATCATAGCTTCAGTTATTCTACCTTCAACAGTAGTCCAAAGGTCCATAACTTTTTGTTTTTTCTCATCAGTAGTAATAATACCGTTCATATACTGATTTTCAATGAATTCTACCTGCTTAGTAGCTTCCTCTATTTCATGTTTTTTCATTGGAGGAATAAGTATATCAGCAATAGAAATAGTAGAACCGAATACTGTAGCACTTTGATAACCAAGTTCTTTAATATCATCAAGCATATTAACTGTTACTGCTGTACCATGTTTCAAATATACTTCATGAATAAATTTAGCTAAATCTTTACTGTTAAAATCTCTGTTTTGATATCTAAAATCTTCAGGAATAACTTCATTGAACTTCAATCTTCCCACAGAAGTTTCAACGAATTCTTCCTCTCCGTCTTTATTTTTCATTAAAACTTTAATTCTTGATTCAAGCTCTACCAAATTATTATCATAAGCAAGTAAAGCATCTTTAGGAGATGAGAATATCTTTCCTTCACCTTTACTGCCTGTTCTTAATTTAGTAAGATAGCTAATACCAAGTACTATATCCTGAGTAGGGTTAACAATAGGTTCACCGTTAGCAGGGTTCAATATATTATGAGGAGCAAGCATTAAAGTCCAAGCCTCAATCTGAGCCTCAGCAGAAAGCGGAGTATGTACAGCCATCTGGTCACCATCAAAGTCAGCGTTATAAGCGTGACAAACTAATGGGTGAAGCTGAATTGCTTTTCCTTCAACAAGTACAGGTTCAAATGCCTGAATACCAAGTCTGTGAAGAGTCGGTGCTCTGTTTAAAAGTACTGGATGCTCTTTAGCAATATCTTCTAATACTCCCCAAACTTCTTCTCTGCCCTCTTCTACGAATCTCTTAGCAGATTTTATATTATGAGCTGAATTAATTTCAACTAATTTTTTCATTATGAAAGGCTTGAATAACTCTACAGCCATTTTTTTAGGAAGTCCGCATTGATGCATTTTAAGTCTAGGACCAGCAACAATAACTGAACGGCCTGAATAGTCAACACGTTTACCTAAAAGATTCTGTCTGAAACGTCCTTGCTTACCTTTAAGCATATCTGAAAGAGATTTTAAAGGTCTGTTTCCAGGTCCTTTAACAACTTTCTTTCTTCTGCTGTTATCAAATAAAGCATCAACAGCTTCCTGCAACATTCTCTTTTCATTTCTGATGATAATATCAGGAGCTCTTAAAACTAATAATCTTCTTAAACGAATATTTCTGTTTATAACTCTTCTGTAAAGATCATTCAAATCTGAAGTAGCGAATCTTCCGCCGTCAAGCTGAACCATAGGTCTTAAATCTGGTGGAATTACAGGAACTACATCAAGTATCATCCAAGTAGGATCATTACCGCTTGCTTTAAAATCCTCAAAGATTTCAAGACGCTTTCTTAAACGCCTATCACTCTTTTCACGTTTTTTAATCATTTCCTCTCTGAGTTTTCTGATTTCCTCATCCATATCAAGGTCTTTAAGCATATCTCTTATGCCTTCAGCACCTATACCTATTCTTATATTATCACCATATCTATCTAAAGCTTCATTATATTCATCTTCAGTTAAAAGATCACCTTTAGAATAACTGCTATCACCTGGATCTATAACAACATATCTTTCAAAATAAAGTACACTTCTTAAATGAGCAATATTCATATTTAAAAGAAGTCCTATTCTTGAAGGAGTATTTCTATAATACCAAATATGAGCAACAGGAGCAGCTAATTCTATATGCCCCATTCTCTCTCTTCTAACTTTGAAATGAGTAACTTCAACACCGCATTTATCACAAACTACACCCTTATAACGAATACTTTTGAATTTACCGCAATAACATTCATATTCTTTAGTAGTTCCGAATATCTTCTCACAAAAAAGTCCGTCTCTTTCAGGTCTTAAAGTTCTGTAGTTAATAGTTTCAGGTTTTTTAACCTCACCATAACTCCATTCTCTCATAACCTGTGGGCTTGCTATACTAATTTTTATTTGGTCAAAGTTTGAAAATTGCATATACTTAAACTTCTCCTAATTATTTAAAAATCTTGGTTTGTTTCTTAGTTTTTTGTCTAAGCTCTTTTTCAGTAGAAGGAAGCTGATTGCCTTCTTCATCATGAATAGTAATATTAAGACCCAAACCTCTAAGCTCTTGAACTAATACGTTAAAGCTTTCTGGTATACCCGGAGAGGATATAACATCACCTTTAACAATGGATTCATATATTCTAGCACGACCTGTCATATCATCTGATTTAACAGTTAAGAACTCTTGAAGCATATTAGCAGCTCCATAAGCCTCTAATGCCCAAACTTCCATCTCTCCTAATCTCTGACCTCCGAATTGAGATTTACCTCCCAAAGGCTGCTGAGTAACAAGTGAGTAAGGACCTGTACTTCTAGCATGTACTTTATCTTCAACCAAGTGATTAAGCTTAAGCATATACATATATCCTACAGCTACATCATTTTTGAAAGGTTCTCCTGTTCTTCCGTCATAAAGTCTAACTTTACCATTAGGATTCATACCGCTTGCAACGAATGCTTCTCTTAAAGCCTCTTCTTTAGGACCTTCAAATACTGGACAAGCATATTTAAGTCCCATTTTATGACCAGACCAACCAAGCAACATCTCAATTACCTGACCTATGTTCATACGAGAAGGTACACCTAATGGGTTAAGACATATATCTACTGGAGTACCATCTTCTAAGAATGGCATATCCTCTATAGGCATTATTCTAGCAACAACCCCTTTGTTACCGTGACGTCCTGCCATTTTGTCGCCTTCTTGTATTATACGCTTCTTAGCAAGGAATACTTTTACAACTTCCTCTACTCCAGGCTTTAATTCATCGCCGTTTTCTCTGCTGTATACTCTAACATCAATAACAGTACCGTCTTTACCATGTGGTACTCTTAAAGAAGTATCTTTTACATCTCTAGCCTTCTCCCCAAATATTGAGTGAAGAAGTCTATATTCAGGAGTTATTTCTGTTTCTCCTTTTGGAGTTACTTTACCAACTAATATATCTCCTGCTTTTACTTTAGCACCTATTCTTACAATACCTCTTTCATCTAAGTTTTTGAAAGCTGCATCTGATACATTAGGTATATCTCTAGTAATATTTTCTTTATCTAATTTTGTTTCACGAGCTTCAACTGAAAACTCTTCTATATGTATAGAAGTAAATACATCTTCCTGAACTAATCTTCTGCTTAAAAGAATAGCGTCCTCGAAGTTATAACCTTCAAAAATCATGAAAGCAGCAAGCACGTTTCTTCCCAAAGCTAATTCACCATGATCTGTTGCAGGGCCGTCAGCTAAAAGTCCTCCTGCCTTAACAACATCACCAACATTAACTACTGGTCTTTGGTGATAATTTGTATCTTGGTTAGTTCTCTGATATTTTACTAATTCATAAACATCTAAATCATCATCACTATTTTGTTTAGTAGGCTTAATTACAATTTCATCATGAACTACTTTTATAACTTTACCTGCTCTTTTAGCATGAACTGCTATACCTGTTCCAGGCTGACAAATCTTAGCCTCTACACCTGTTCCTACTATAGGAGCTTCTGGGTATAATAAAGGCACACTTTGACGTTGCATGTTTGAACCCATCAAGGCTCTGTTAGCATCGTCATGCTCCAAGAATGGTATCAAAGAACTTGAAAGTGAAACGATCTGCTGAGGTGAAACGTCCATATACTGTACTTGATCTGGTGAAGAATATGGGAATTCGCTTCTAAATCTTGTTGAAATAAGATTATCTTTGAAAGTTCCGTCCTCATTTAAAGGAGCATTTGCATCGGCAATATGGTATTTCTCCTCATCATGAGCTGTCAAATATTCTATTTCATCTGTTACTTTTCCGTCAATAACTTTTCTGTATGGAGTTTCTAAGAATCCATGCTTATTAATTTTAGCATAAGTAGCAAGTGAAACTATAAGTCCGATGTTTGGACCTTCAGGAGTTTCAATAGGACATATTTTACCATAGTGAGTATGGTGTACGTCTCTTACTTCAAATCCTGCTCTATCTCTAGTAAGACCGCCCTGACCTAAGGCATTTAATCTTCTTTTATGTGTAATCTCTGATAATGGATTGTTCTGATCCATGAACTGAGATAATTGGTTTGTACCAAAGAATTCTTTTATTACAGCCTGTATAAGTTTTATGCTTACAAGAGATTGAGGAGTTACTGCCTCCATATCCTGCATTTGCATTCTTTCTTTGGCTATACGCTCCATTCTAGTGAAACCAGCTTTTATTTGTATAGATAATAATTCACCTACGCTTCTTACACGTCTGTTTCCTAAATGGTCAATATCATCTAATTGTTCTTCGTTTATGAATACTTTTATCAAAAAGCGAATAGTTTCTATTATATCTTTATGTCTTAAAACTTTATCCTGTTCGCTTTCTGGGAAATTCAATCTTTTATTTAATTTATAACGTCCCACATCTCCTAAAGCATAGGATTTAGGATCAAATACTAAGTCATTACAAGTTCTTACAACGTTTTCTATTAAAGCAGGTTCACCAGGTCTTATAACATTATAGATTTTAGTGCATGCTTCTTCTTGGTTTTTTGTTGTATCTTTATCTAAAGTATTAATTATGGTAACATTGTCTTTTATTGCTTCCATATTTAATACGGATATTTCTTTAATACCGCTCATTAAAAGTCTTTCAGCCAAGTTAGGGTTGATAAGTTCACCTGGATTTAATATTATTTCATCAGGGTTTTCTGTATCAAATACTGTAGAATAAGATCTTCTGCCTATTAAAGCTTCTTTAGCATCTTCATCTGAAAGTTTTTCTAATGATATATTATCTACTTCATAAAATAATTTCAAAATTTCTTCATTAGTTGTGATACCAATAGCTCTTAAAAATACTGTAACAGGAAGTTTTTTCTTTCTGTCTATTCTAACATACATTATATCTTTTTTGGTATCTAGTTCGAATTCAAGCCAAGTACCTCTGTCTGGGATTATCTTAGCTACGAACATAGCATCTCTATCACTGCGGTTGAAAACTACACCTGGAGATCTATGAATCTGAGAAACTATAACACGTTCAGCACCATTAACAATAAATGTACCTCTGTCTGTCATAGCAGGTATATCACCCACAAATATTTCCTGTTCAATGATTCTTTCAGGGTCTCTTACAGTTAATTGTACTTTTATTTTAAAAGGATAAGAATAAGTTTTATCTCTTCTTCTAGCCTCTTTTTCTGTAATTTTAGGCTCGCCTATAGAGTAAGAAATAAATTCTATTTGCATCTTTTCATTAGAAGCTACTATAGGAAATATAGAAGTTAAAACTTCCTGCAATCCCTCATTTTTTCTCTTATTTTCAGGAACATCCTTTTGAAGGAAGCTTTCATAAGATTCTTTTTGTATAGCGAGGAGATCGGGAGGTTCTATTACAGAAGCGGTTCGTGAAAAGTTTACACGTCCGTTTTCTATCCTATATTTTTTTGCGAACTCTACCCCTCTTTCCGGATATACTTTATTATCTATCTGAATATTATTGGCCATATTAAAAGATCTCCGCTTTTACGCTTTTAGTTTTACTAATTTATTAAATACACTAATAAGAAGGGTACAAAGACTCATACCCTTCCTATATACGAATCATTAATTGTTAATGATATATTTACAAAAATAATTATTTAACTTCAACTTTACCACCAGCAGCTTCTAATTGTTTCTTAATAGCTGCAGCTTCTTCTTTAGAAACGCCTGATTTGATTGTTTCTCCGCCTTTTTCAACAGCATCTTTAGCTTCTTTTAAACCTAAGCCGCTAACTGCTCTAACTTCTTTAATAAGAGCGATTTTTTGAGCTGCATCAAAACCAGTAAGAATGATATCGAATTCATTTTTTTCTTCTTCAGCTGGAGCTGCTGCACCGCCTGCTGGAGCTGCTGCTACTGCTGCTACTGGCATAGCTGCTGTTACATTGAATTTTTCTTTAATAGCTTCTACTAATTCATGAAGCTCTATAACTTTCATTTCTTCTATTGCTTGTAATATTTCTTCTTTACTTAAAGCCATTGTTTATCTCCTTAAAATTGTTAAAATAGTTTTTTAATTAATAATTTGTCAGCATATTAAGCTGATTTTTTCTTTTCTTCTTCAACACTGTCAAGCACATAAGCAAGTTCTGATATAACGCTTTGCAAGCTGTTTGCCAAGCCAGATATAGGAGACTCGAGCGCTGTAACAAGATGAGAAAGTAAAACTTCTCTTGGCGGAATATTAGCTACTACTTGAACATCTGCTGGGTTTAGCAAATCTTCACCCATATAGCCGCCTTTGATTTTAATTTTATCATTTTTCTTAGATGCTTCACTTATTACTTTAGCTGCACCAGGAACATCTTCCTTAGCAAATATTACAGCTGTAGGATTAATGAACATCTCATCTTTTACTTCTCTGCCTAACTCTTTTAAAGCAATATCAACTAAAGAGTTTTTACATATTTTCATTGAAGAAGAAGTCTTTGCTAATTCACGTCTTAAATCTGTAAGCTGTGCTACTGTTACTCCTCTGTAATCGAAGAATACCAAACCAGCACATGCTCCCATAGTTTCTTTAAGCAATGATACTGTTTCAATGTTTTTCTTATTAGGCATAAATACCACCTCTATTATATTAAACTATTTTGATAATACTATTCATATAATGGGATCACAAAATATGACTTCGTTTAAGCAAAATAAGTTTATCGCTAAATTAATTACATTTTTATTTTTTTATGATCTATTTTTATACCTACACCCATTGTAGATGTTACACCTACTGCTTTAATATATTCACCTTTCAAATCTGAAGGTTTTTTTCTTAAAATTTCATCATAGAATACTTTGAAATTTTCATTTAATTTGTCAGCAGTCATAGAAGCTTTACCAATCCCCATTCTTACTATACCGTTTTTATCAGCTCTGTACTCCATTCTTCCGGCTTTGAAACTTTTTACTGCCTGAGCTATGTCAAGAGTAACAGTTCCTGTTTTTGGGTTAGGCATAAGTCCTTTTCTTCCAAGAATTTGTCCCAATTTACCTACTTCTTTCATCAAATCAGGAGTAGAAATAGCAACATCAAAGTCTGTATATCCGCCTTTAACTTTATCAATTAAATCTTCAAAACCAACTTCCATAGCACCAGCTGCTTTAGCTTCATCAGCTTTTTCACCTTGTGCAAATACTACTACTCTTTTTTCTTTACCAAAAGCATTTGGAAATGACAATGTATCTCTTATTGAGTGTTTAGGTAAGATATTAAGGTTGATTGTTACCTCAATAGTTTCATCAAATTTACAGGTAGCGTTTT
>CASEHG010000086.1 GCA_949287565.1 uncultured Brachyspira sp. | reverse complement strand
TATTTTAAGCATATTATAATTATATAATTTAATTAAATTGTCTATCACTTATATTTCATACTATTCTATTTTGACGTTTAACAACTTCATATAGTAATATTAGATCAAGTAATATAAAACAATAAATAATAAATTTTGTAAAAACTTTTATTGATTTTTATTTTTTTAAATATAAAATTGCATATCAAAAAACATTGGAGTATATACCAAAATGAGAGAAATAATCAATTTTAACACCAATTGGAAATTTACAAAAGAATGGAATGATAATATAAAAATTGAAAAATTAAATGGAGAAAATATCACATTGCCTCATACAGTTGCTGAAATACCTCTTCATTATTTCAATGAATCAGATACTTGGCTTGTTTCAGGATATCAGAACATTTTTAAATATGAAAAATCAAAATTAAAAGATAAAAGGGTATTAATTAATTTTGAAGGTGCTATGGCTGCTGCTGAAGTATTTATAAATGGAAAAAGTTTCGGCGAGCATAAAGGCGGATATTTACCTTTTGTATACGATATAACAGATGAATTAAAAGACGGTGAAAATATTATAGCTGTAAAACTAGATAGTACAGAAAGAGAAGATATTCCTCCTTTTGGTAATGAAATAGATTATCTATGCTATGGCGGAATATATAGAGAAGTACAAATTATTATTGTTGATGATATATCAATAGAAAATGTTATGCTTACTGGTCTTGCCAATCAAAATATAACAGGAAAAATAAGAATAAGAAACAGCAAAAAAGAAAGCATTAAAGAAACAATAGCTATTAACTTGTATAACAGAGAATATCATATATGCGAAATAAAAAAAGAAGTAACTTTAAAAAAGGGGGAATTATTTACTGATATAAAAATAGATGAGCACATAAATTCTGACAGAATAGAATTATGGGATATAGACAATCCAAGACTTTATAGATTAGAAGTATCCATTCCTAGCAATGAAGATAGTTTTTCTATAAAAATGGGATTCAGAGATGCAAAATTCACTGAAAACGGATTTTTCTTAAATGACAGAAGAGTAAAATTAAGAGGATTAAACAGACATCAAAGTTTCCCTTATGTTGGTTATGCTATGCCTGAAAGAATACAAAAGAAAGACGCTGATATATTGAAATTTGATTTAGGACTTAATATAGTACGTTCTTCACACTACCCTGCTTCAAGACATTTTTTAGATAGATGCGATGAAATAGGATTAATGGTATTCGAAGAAATTCCAGGCTGGCAGCATATAGGAGATAAACAATGGCAGAAAGTTGCTGTGGAAAATGTTAAAGATATGATAGAGAGAGATTTTCATCATACTTCTATTATAATATGGGGAGTAAGAATAAATGAAAGTCAGGATAATCATAGCTTCTATAAAGAAACCAATAAAACAGCTCATGAATTAGATAAAACAAGACAAACAGGCGGAGTAAGATATTTAGTAGGAAGCGAACTTTTAGAAGATGTGTATACAATGAATGATTTTAATTATGACGGTGTTGCCGATCCTCTAAGAGCACAAAAATTCGTAACTAAATTAGATAAAAATGTTCCTTATATGATAACAGAATATAACGGACATATGTTCCCTACAAAGATGCAGGACTGTGAAGAAAGATTAATAGAACATACTAAAAGACATTTTGAAATAATAAATGCTGTTGCTATAGATAATCATATTTCAGGTTCTACAGGCTGGTGTGCTTTCGATTATCATACACATTATAATTTCGGTTCAGGTGATAGAATATGCTATCATGGTGTTTATGATATGTTTAGAAATCCTAAGTTAGCTGCTTCTGTATACTCATCTCAAATGAATACAAAAAATGAAATAATATTAGAACCTATAACTATATATGCTAGAGGTGAAAGAGCTATAGGAGGAATATCACCTTTAATGGTTGCTACTAACTGTGATTATGTAGAAATTTATTACAGAGATGAATTAATGGTAAAAGAATATCCGGCTACAGGAAAATATCAGGGACTAAAACATGCACCAGTCATAATAAAAATTGATGTAAATGTTCCTGGTGTAAGTGATATGGGTTGGGGTGATATGAAATTAATAGGTTATATAGACGGTAAATCTGTCATAGAAAAAAAATATTTGAATAACCCTACTTTCAAAGGTTTGGAAGTAAAAGCAGATGATTATGAAATCAATGCTGTAAGCAGCGGCTCCACTTGGGACTCCACAAGAATAACAGTAAAAGCAGTAGATGCTATAGAAAACAGACTTCCATATATTAATGAAGCTATCACTATAGAAGTAAAAGGCTCAGGAGAATTAATAGGAAATGATAATCCTGTACTTGAAGGCGGTTATTATTCTTTCTGGATTAAATCGAATAAAACAAAAGGAAGTATAAAAGTTACAGTTAAAAACAAAAGAGTAAAAGAAGAAACAATAGAAATAAAAACAATATAAAATTGACAAACACTATCGGCGAACAATTTTTATGATAATAATAAAATAAAAATTGTGAGCGTCTGCTAAGTTTACTTGGCAGACACTATCAGCGAACAATTTTTATGATAATAATAAATATAAAAGAGTTTGAGATGAAAATTTCAAACTCTTTTTTTATACAAATCTATCTTGTTTTATTTTTAATTTATGTTTAATATTAATAGAAATATTAACAATGGGATAAAATTATGAAAAATGAAGATATAAAAAAATATATGGAAGTCATATATGATTTTTGGTATACTTCTAATAGATTTTATTATTTATGGGCTAAGCAGTACGGTATTACAGATTTAGCTTTATTCAGTTTATTTATAATCTATAACAGCGGAGAATGCGTACAGAATACTATCACAGAAAAACTATCTGTTCCAAAACAAACTGTATGTTCTATATTGGATAATTTCGAGAAGAAAGGATATATCAAAAAGAAAATTAACCCAAAAGATAAAAGAAACAGATTAATAAGTTTAACAAAAAAAGGTATGACATTTGCAGAACCTATATTAAAAGAATTAGAAAAACTAGATATGCAAATGCTTAAATGTCTTACAGAGGATGAAATAAAAAATTATGTAGAACCTCAGAAAAAACTTATGACATTTATGGAAAATTATTTTAATAATTAAAATATTGAATTTAATTTAATTATTATTATAATTA
>CASEHG010000085.1 GCA_949287565.1 uncultured Brachyspira sp. | reverse complement strand
TCAAAATGATATAAGAAATAATTTTAATGTACATACATGTTTTTCTCATACTAATTTTCTAGAGGTGTTAGCTTCTGGCATTAATAAAGGCAGTGCTTTAGAATGGATATGCAATCAAAAAGGCATAAATAGAGATGAAGTAATAGCTTTCGGCGACAATTATAATGATATTGAAATGATAGAGTATGCTGGTGTTGGAGTTGCTATGGAAAATGCAGAAGAAGCATTAAAGAAAAAAGCTGATTATATATGTTTAACTAATGATGAGGACGGAGTAGGTAAATTTTTAAAAAAATATATGAAATTTTAATACTGTTTAAATATATTTTGTTAGTATGCTATTGACATTTTTTTTATTTAATGTTATATTGCTTTCAATGTCTATGCGGGAATAACTCAGTTGGTAGAGTTTCTGCTTGCCATGCAGACTGTCGCGGGTTCGAGTCCCGTTTCCCGCTCATTAATAAACCCCAATAGATAACTTCTTTTCTATTGGGGTTATTTTTTTTATTTTTAATTTTAAAGGTATTGCTAAAATGGATATTAAAGATTTAAATTTTGAAACTTCAACAGATGAAAAAGATTTAGTTACATTAAAAATCACTATTTCTAAAGATGCTTATGATAAAGAATTAGAAAATCAAATAGAATATTATAAGCCTAGAGTTAATGTTAAAGGTTTTAGAGTAGGTCATGCTCCTAATAATATTATACTTTCAAGATACAGAGAGGCTTTAGAAGGTGCTACTAATGAAGTTTTAATAGAAGATGCTTGGAATACTTATCATGATGAAAAAAATGTTAAGGCTTTAGGTACTCCTAAACTTCTTAATTTAGAAAAAAAAGACGACGGACTTCATCTTGATTATGAATATTATCCTATACCTGAATTTGATTTGCCTGATTTGGCTTCTATAAACGTAGAAAAAAACAAATATACAGTTGATGACAATGTTGTAGAAGCAGCTTATAAACTTTCTCTTCAAAGATTTTCACATTTTGAAGAAAGCGAATTAAAATCTGAACTTGGCGACAGAGTTTTTGTAAAAATAGAATTTGATGATGATGCAAATAAAAAATATGATAAAGAATTAACAGTAGTTGCTAGTGATGATGAAAATGAAAGTATATTTGCTAAAAATGCTGTAGGCGTAAAAAAAGATGATAAAAAACTTCTTAAAACCTTTGTTGACGGCAGAGAAGCTACTTTAATAATGAATATAGTAAAAGTAGAAAAACCAGATATGAAAGATGATTCTAAAGAAGAAGACAGACAAAAAGTAAAAGAATCATTAAAAGAACATTTAATAAAAAGAGCAGAAGACAGAGCTAACAGCGAACTTATTAATGATACATTATTTAATAAATTAATAGAGTTAGTTAATATTACTCTTCCTAAAGGTTATTTTGAAGAGCAATTAGAAATCTCTTTAAATGAATTTGAAAGATCTATGTCCAGCAGAGGAATGAGTAAAACTGATTTCTTAATTTCTGTTGCTAAAACTGATGAAGATATCAAAAAAGAATATGAGGAAAATGTAAGAAAGCAAATCACTTTTGATATGATTATGGCTAAACTTTCAGAAACTTATAAAGATTCTATAACAGTAAATGAAGATAAAGCAAAAGAATATGCTAATAGAATGTATCAATATCAAAGTTATATGGGACTTGCTAAACTTCCTAAAGAAGAACAGCAAAATATAATTAATTATATAATGCGTGATGCTCATACTAGAGCAACTTCTGAAGCTATAATGGATTATGTTAAAGAGCATGTAAATGTTTCAGAAAAAGATGCAGGCGAATTCAAGCCTGAAGAAAGCGATGTTTGGGGCGTATATTAATAATTAATTGTAGTTAAAAGGTTATTAGAGAGGTAATATATAGAATGGAGAAGAATTATATGACTATACCTTATGTAATAGAACAAACAAGCAGAGGAGAACGTTCCTACGATATATATTCCAGACTTTTAAAAGATAGAATTATATTTTTAGGCGGTGAGATTAATGATGATGTTGCTAATGTTGTTATAGCACAGCTTTTATTTTTGGAATCAGCTGATCCTGAAAAAGATATTTCTTTATACATTAATAGTCCTGGAGGAGTTGTTACAGCTGCTTTAGGTATGTATGATACTATGCAGTATGTTAAGCCTGATGTTGCTACTTTATGCGTTGGACAGGCTGCTTCAGCAGGTGCTTTACTTCTTGCAGGAGGAGCTAAAGGTAAAAGATTTGCTACTGCTAATTCAAGAATAATGATTCACCAACCTTCAGGCGGTTCTAGAGGTATGGTTACTGATATGGAAATACAGTTAAAAGAAACTATTCGTTTGAAAAGTATACTTAATAATATCATGGCTAATCATACAGGTCAAGATATCAAAAAACTTGAAGCTGATATGGACAGAGATTATTTTATGAGTGCTGATGAAGCTAAAGAATACGGCATCATAGATAAAGTTTTTTCAAGCAGAGAATAATTTTTTCAAATTGAAAATATATAAAGCTAATAATCTTTTTATTAAGTTTATTAGCTTTTATTTTTAATTTTTTTATTGTAATTTTTTATTGCAATAGTTTTATTATAATATAGAATATGCTAATTAAATTTTAATTATTGTTATTTTTATAAAAAACAATATGGTTGATTTGGAGAGATATGTCTAAAAAGAATAATGATAAGAAAGAAGTTTGTTCTCTTTGCGGAAGAGAATTAAAGGAATTAAGCCGATACATTGAAGGCAATGAAGGATATTTATGTTCAGATTGTTCTTCCATAGCGAATGACTATTTTAACATGAATATGCAAAAGAAGAAATCTAAAGAAAAAGATTATGATATAAAAATAGTTCCTCCTAAACAGATTAAAGCATTACTTGATGAATATGTTGTAGGGCAGGATTATGCTAAAAAAGTATTATCAGTAGCTGTTTATAATCATTATAAGAGAATAACACAGAATGCTGAAGATAAAAATGATGTAGAAATAGAGAAGTCTAATGTGCTTTTGATAGGGCCTACAGGAAGCGGTAAAACATTATTAGCAAGAACTTTAGCTAAGGCTTTGAATGTGCCTTTTGCTATTGCTGATGCTACTACTGTAACAGAGGCTGGTTATGTAGGTGATGATGTTGAGAATATACTATTAAGACTTATACAGAATGCTGACGGAGATATAAAATTAGCTGAAAAAGGCATAATATATATTGATGAGATAGATAAAATTTCACGTAAAAGCGAATCGCGTTCTATAACAAGAGATGTATCAGGTGAAGGAGTTCAGCAGGCATTATTAAAAATAGTTGAAGGCACTGTTGCTACTGTTCCTCCTCATGGCGGAAGAAAGCATCCTCATCAGGATAATTTACATATAGACACTTCTAATATACTTTTTATATGCGGAGGTGCTTTCATTGATATAGAAAAGTCTATAGCTGAAAGAACTTCTAAAAAAGGTTTAGGTTTTGCTGCTGAAGTTAATTCTATGGATAATCTTAATTATGATGAGATAATGAAAAATATTGCTACTGAGGATTTAGTTAAATATGGGCTTATACCGGAGCTTATAGGAAGGCTTCCTGTTATAGCTACTTTAGAAGAGCTTAAAGAAGAAGAGTTATTAAAAATATTAAAAGAGCCTAAAAATGCTTTAACTAAACAGTATCAGAAATTATTTTCTTATGACAATATAGAATTAAAAATAGATGATGAGGCATTAAAATCTATAGTTAAAAAGACTATGGAAGAGCATACAGGTGCTAGAGGTTTAAGAGCATTATTTGAACGTGTTATGCTTGATGCTATGTATGATATGCCTAATGAAGCTAAAGAAAAGCAAGTGTTTGAGCTTGATAAAAAATATGTTAATGAAAAATTAGGTATTGATGATTAATGATTATCAATATTGAAATTTTATCTTTAATAAAATATAATTCACAAACTAAAAATTAATAAATTTTATATAGGGGTTTTTAATGTTACCAGTAAATGATTTAAGAAAAGGCGATGCTATAATTTTAGACGGAGAAACTTATTTAGTAGTAGATGCACATTTTCACAGAGCACAGCAAAGAAAAGCAAATGTTAAGACAAAATTAAAAAATATGCTTAAAGGAAATATGATAGAAAAAACCTTTTCTTCTACTGAAAGTGTTGAAGAAGCTGATTTATCATATAAAAAAGCTCAGTACCTTTATGAAGAAGGCGACAGTTATGTATTTATGATATTGGACAATTATGAACAAGTTCATGTAAGTGCTGATATATTAGGAGAGAGCAAATATTATCTATTAGATAGCTGTGAAGTTGATTTACAATATATTAATGATGAAGTTACAGCAGTACGTTTCCCTATTCATGTAATATTAGAGGTTACTTATACAGAACCTGGATTTAAAGGAGATACTACTGGTACTACTTTAAAGCCTGCAAAACTTGAAACAGGTATAGAAGTTAATGTGCCTTTATTCATCAATATAGGCGATAAAATTAAAGTTGATACTAGAGATGACAGCTATGTTGAACGTGTAAATAAATAATGCTTTACATATTATACATCATTTCAGCTTTATTCTTATTAATAACTATATTTTTTATAAAAGTTAATTATTTGATATATATTGCAATAGCTTTTTTTATACTTCATATAATATTTACTAAATCTATTTTTATGACTATAAAAAAGCTATTGTATTTAATACCTTATTTTCTAGCTATATTCATAATTCAGGCTTTAAACTCAAGAGGCGAGTATTATAATTTATTTGGATTCTATATTGATAAAGTTGGTGCTGATTTTACTATCATTTACTTTATTAGAATAGCTTCTGTACTTTATTTCCTATCAATTTTCTTTATTATCATAAAAAAATTAAAATTTCCTAATGGATATATTTTTGATGAGATGATAAGAATAAGTATTTTTATGAAAATAGTTAGAAAGTCATTTTTTGCAGAGTTTGCTAAAATAAGAGATAAAAACAAAACTTTTCAAGAAAAACTTAATTTAATCAAAAATTTACTTGAGAATGTTTATAATGATTCTTTTAAGCTTTATCCTTATGATATGCTTATTTCTCACTATAGAAATGTAAAAAAATAGATTCATTTTCATTCCCCACCCTTTATATTTACTGATTTATTTTTAATATTAGTTTTTATGTTTTTTATTGTTTAATTCAGATATTAAGCACCCACCCAAGCGGAGGGTGGATTTTTTGTTTATTAAACGCACGTTGAGTGAAGCTAAAACTTTAAATCAAGTTATAAATACAATTTTTATTATATTATAAATTTTACTAAACGTGCGGTAAGGAATACAACAAACCTAATCACAGCTAGGGTGGGACATGCCTTTTCTTATTCAGCTTTATATATAATAAATCTTATAATTCAAAGTTGATCTTAAATTTAATGGGCGGGGTATGTAATTGATTTTAACAAAAAAAAGGAAATCAGCAGAACCGACTTCCTTTTTTATATAAATTTATTTTTTGAATTATTTTTCTAAATATGAATAATGGAATCTGTATTTAGCTAAAGGATCAAGTTTATAATCTTTAAGCTGTTTTGAAACCATTAAAGCATTTGCTCTGTAATGTATAGGTATTATAGGCATATCATACATAAGTATTTTTTCAGCATCATGAAGAACTTTCATTCTTTCCTGAGGATTAACTATATGTTTAGAGCTTTCTATAAGTTTATCATATTCAGGATTATTGTATCCGGGATTGCTTGGAGCATAACTTAAATATAATTCAAGCATAGTCATAGGATCATTATAATCACCAGTCCAGCCGCTTAAAACCATCTGATAGCTTAAATCTCTGAAACTCTGAAGTATAACAGCCCATTCTCTAGGTACTATAACAGCATCAACGCCAATATTCTTCCACATTTGCTGTATAGCTTCAACCATAACAACATTACCGTCATTTGATACCAAAACCTCTAAAACAGGATAATTCTCTCCATTAGGATATCCAGCCTCAGCCATCAATTTTTTGGCCTCTTCTATATTTTTCTGATAATCATTGCTTTGTACGCTAATATAATCTCCGCCTTTTTCTCTGAACTCGCCTTCATAATCACTGATTAAAGGAGGCACAAAAGCACCTGCAGGTTTCTGACCAGATTTGTTTATTGAATCTACTATATAGTTTCTGTCAATGGCGAGAGCTAATGCCCTGCGAACTCTAGAATCTTTTAATGCTTCATTTGTGAGATTCATTTCAAAGAATACAGTACCATAAGCCTGATTCATAACGATTAAACCTTCTTTCTGAAGATTATCAACTTCCTGAGTAGGTACTAAATTAGAAAAGTGTATTTGTCCATTTCTTAAAGCAGCTAATGCAGTGTTTTTATCTGATATCATTGATATTGTAATTTTTTTAGCAACTATAGAGTCCTTATCATAATAGTTAGTATTAATTTCCATAACTATTTTATCATCTCTGACTCTTTCAGTCATTTTATAAGGACCATTTCCTATATAACTTTCAGGAGCGGATACCCAATCATCTCCATATTTTTCTATGATGTCTTTTCTGACAGGTACAAACATATCAGCAAGCTCTAAAAAATATGCGGTAGGATTTTCTAATGTTATTTCTATAGTGTAATCATCGATCTTTTTTATTCCTAATTCTTCAACATTAACATCACCGCTGGATATTTTTAATGCATTTTTTACAGGAGCCATAAGCGAAGCATAAGGAGCAGCAGTTTTAGGATCAACAAATCTTCTATAGCTATATACAAAGTCATCAGCAGTAACAGGTACTCCGTCAGACCATTTTGCATTAGTTCTTAAATAGAATGTATAAGTCATTCCATCTTCACTCATTTTATAGTTTTCAGCCATTCCTCCAACTATTTTTCCATCTTTATCCTTTTTTATAAGACCTTCAAAAAAATGTCTTATATAAACAGTACCTGCACTTGCAGTATTAAGATGCGGATCTATAGTAGCAACTTCTCCTCCTAAAGATACAACTATAGAATCATCTGTAGTTTCTTTAGATGAGCATGAAAATATAAAAAGTGATAATATAACTATTAAGATTAAAAATTTTTTCATCGCATTTATCCTTTTATGAATATCTTATATTTTAGTATAAAATTATAAAAAGTACAAATTTTTAATCTAATTTATTAAAGTAGTATTATATTTTTTATTCATTTAAATCTATAAAACAATAATTAAATCTGTGTCTTCCAAATGGATTTAAAACAAGATCTTTTAAATAAGGTGATACTATAAAAGAATCAGCTCTATAATACAAAGGTATAATAGGCATTTCATCTAATAATATAGCTTCAGCCTGCTTCATATTTTCCATTCTTAAATGATTATTTGTGTATATTGTTTTAGCTTCTGTTATAAGCTCATCATATTTGGCATTAGAAAAACCAGAATGATTAACTCCTCCATAACTAACCATTACATCAAGCATAGTCATAGGATCATAATAATCTCCAGTCCAACCCATTCTTGCAATTTGATATTTCTTTTTAGTAAGAGATAATAATGTAGCAGGAAATTCTTCTTCTATTAGATCAATATTAATATTGAGATTATCTTTCCACATTTTTTGTATAGCTTTTCCAACTTCATAGAATAATCCTGGAGATACTTTAAGCTCTAAAGTAGGATAATTTTCCCCATTAGGGTATCCAGCTTCAGCCATTAATTCTTTAGCTTTTATTATATTTTCATCATGCTTATCAATATTTATAAAATTTGAAGATTCTTCTCTAAAATAAAAGCTTGATCCTTTTAT
>CASEHG010000084.1 GCA_949287565.1 uncultured Brachyspira sp. | reverse complement strand
TACATAATTAAAAACAAACTACTTTATTAAATAATAATTAATAAATATAAATAATAATATATTAATATTTATTTATATAAAAAACTAGAGTCTATAAGTAATAACCTATAGACTCTAGTTTTTAGAAGGAGAACAATCAAACTATCAAAAATTATCCTCTAGATTGCTTATCTTTCCAAGCTTTAATAGTCTTTTCAATCTCATCTCTTGAATATGAAGTATTTTTAACTATATCTTCAGGTTTCCATCCTTGCTTATACATCTTAATTATAAGCTCCTCTTTCTTACTGTCTATTTTAGTTGTTCCTTTCTTAGAAGTTGATTTAGAACCTTTATCA
The DNA here is from genome assembly GCA_949287565.1 of uncultured Brachyspira sp. GTDB lineage: Bacteria > Spirochaetota > Brachyspiria > Brachyspirales > Brachyspiraceae > Brachyspira. Next base: position 1,215 of record CASEHG010000084.1, on the reverse strand, counting down.
GATATATATTTACCAGCATTATCAAGTAAAGTTTCCAAGTATCTTACAAAATATTCAGCTCTTTCTAAATTCTTAACTATGCTCTTATCATAATCATCATATTGATTTCTCATACGAACAAGATTTTCTCCCTGATCTTGTATAGCCTGTATTATGTCATCAAGTTCTTCCAATTTAGAAATAAATAGCTGAACTTTCTTGTCATTCTTATCTATCTTAGCCATATCTCTTTCTAAAGAATAAATCTTATCCATAAAGCTTTTTCTAGTATCTTCAACTTCTACCATAGCTTCTTTTATGCTGTCAACTCTTTCTAATATAGTTTCAGTTTCTACCTCTGCTTTTCTTATTTGATGTAATATCTCATCTGCATATTCTTCTTTATCTTTAATAAATGAAAGTTTATTTTCTATTTGAGATGCTATATCTATAACAACCTGTATTCCTTCCTCAGTATGCTCTATCATAGCATTATTTTCTGCTATATTAACGAATCTCTCCTGAATTTCACCAGACATTTCCATTAACATATTTACTTTTTCCTGAGTATCTTTCAAGCTGTTTTTTTCCTTTCTAAGGCTTTCAGCATAACCCAATATTTCATGATGCATTTTCTTTAAGTTATCAAACTCAGACATAGTCTTATTCATTTCAGTTGTTGCGGCTTTAGTATCCTCAACCAAAGCATTCAACTTAGAAACATCAGTTTTTATAGACTCTGCCATTTCTTTAGCATTATCGAATACCTTTACAGTATTCATATACTTTTCTATATCCTTAGCTATATCATCTATTTTTGATTTCATAGATTCATACTCTAAAGAAATATCATTAGTTTTTACATCAAGCATTTTGTCAATAGATTCAGCTGCATCATTTAATTTGAATTTTAGCTCGTCTGTTCTATTTTCAAAATCTTTAAGTATAACATTTGTTTTTTCCTCATAGCTTAAGTTAATACTTTCAAGTCTTGCATCTATCTCAGAAGAATATTTAGTAATATCTTCTTCTAGGGCAGAAACAATATCTTTCATATTAGTAATTCTTTGATCATACTCATCTAAATTATCAGTATGAGCTTTAATTATCTCATCTTTAGCTTTTTGTACATTCTCTATAGAACCGTGTGCAAATGTATCTTTTCCGCCTCCGCGTCCGCCTGCAGCAGCAATAATATCTTTTATTATATTATTTGCTGATATATTTTTTTCTTTT
>CASEHG010000083.1 GCA_949287565.1 uncultured Brachyspira sp. | reverse complement strand
TTGTCGACCAATGCACATTATATAGTTATTATCAACTTTTTTTGACGCACACGCTCTGCTGGCTTCGCCAAAGTAGCTGCCGCCACCTGCCACAGGCACGCTTCGCGAAAACGCAATTGCTAGAACTTATATTTTAAGAATATGTATAAAATATGGTGTGATACCCTAATTTTAGGTAAAAAAATGCAGTTCTTCGCCGTAGGCGTACTTCGTAACACCCTCACTTCTTTTGCCGATTAGGCACCTACTCGGTGGACGACATCCGCCTTTGGCGTGCCACAGGTGAAGCCAGTCTACGGCGAGAAGCGGCACAGCCCGCCTCACGAAGTGTGCCTACAGCAGGCGAAAGGCTACATTTTAGCTTAAATTTGATTAATTATATTACATGTAATATAATTTTAGTATTATTTCATACTTGCACTTTCGCGAAGCGTGCCTGCGGCAGCAACTTTTTGCGGCGGGAAAAAGTTGAATAAAAAAATTGACAAACTTAAAAATTTTTAGTATAAACAATTATTATTTAAATCTTTCGCCTGTACTATAATAGTAAACCCATTTTGCTATATTTTCAGCATGATCTCCCATCTTCTCAAAATATTTAGATATCATCATTAAGTATATTGCCTGATCTGCATTTTCAGCACCGCTTTTAATAAGCTCAACCATAGAATCACGCATTTTATAGAATAATTTATCAACTTTATCATCACTTTCTATAACGCTGCGTGATAATTCTGCATCCTTTTCTTTGAAAGCCTTAAGAGAATTACTAACCATATAATCAATTATATTAGACATTTCTATTATAGTATCAATATTATTTTTATATCTGTTTCCCTCTAATAAGAATCTAAGCAAATCGCATATATCTTTAGCCTGATCTCCTATTCTTTCCAAATCTGTAGCTATTTTTAATGTAGCAGAAATTATTCTTAAATCGGTTGCAACAGGGTTTTCTAATAAAAGCATTTTTAAAGATGAGCTTTCTATTTTATATGATATTCTGTTTATGTTTCTGTCATTTTCTATTACTTGATTTGCAAGCTCTATATCTCCATTAGTTAAGGCTTTAGTAGAGTTTCTCAAAGCCTCTAATATCATATCGCCTGCCTCAATAACATGTTCTATCAATTTACTTAATTCTTCTTCAAATTTTTTCATTTTTATCTCCGTTTTTATATAAAAGTTATTTATTATAAACAATAAAATTAACCGAATCTTCCTGTAATATATTTTTCAGTTCTTTCATCTTTAGGCTTAGAGAATATTTCTTCTGTATCAGTATACTCTACAATTTCCCCAAATAGGAAGAAAGCTGTTTTATCCGATACTCTCATAGCCTGCTGCATATTATGAGTAACTATTACTATAGTGTATTCATTTTTTAATTCATCTATTAATTCTTCTATTTTTCCTGTACTTATTGGATCTAATGCACTTGTAGGTTCGTCCATAAGCAGTATTTTAGGATTAACAGATAATGCTCTTGCTATGCATAATCTTTGCTGCTGACCTCCAGACAAACCTAAAGCATTTTTATTAAGTCTGTCTTTTATATCGTCCCAAAGAGCCGCTTTAGTTAAACTATATTCAACTATCTCATCTAATTTAGATTTCTTTTTTATGCCGAATGTTCTAGGGCCATAAGCTATATTATCATAAACACTCATAGCAAAAAGGTTAGATTTTTGAAATACCATTCCCACATTCTTTCTTAAATATGATACATTTACATTTTTATTATATATATTAACCCCAGCTATTTCAATGTCGCCTTCTATTCTGCAGTTTGGAACTAAATCATTCATTCTATTAAATGTTTTTAATAGGGTAGACTTTCCGCATCCTGAAGGCCCTATAAAAGCTGTTACACTATTTTTAGTTATATCAATATTAATTTTTTTTAAAGCTTGAAAACTTTCATAATATAAATCTAAATCTTTTACTTTTATAGCTGTATCAGTATTAAAGTCAAAATTTACATTATTGTTTGTTGTATTATTTATATCATTACCCATTTTTTATCCTTTCAATAATATTATTAATAATCTTTCTTTAACTTCGTATTAACAATAAATAGTGAAGCATTAAGAAGTATAACCATAATAAGCAAAATACTGGCAGTTGCAAAAGTCTGATTAATATATAAGCCTTCACTTGAGAACATCCACATCATAACTGAAAATGAACTTCCAGGACTTAAATAACCTTTAGGCATATATCTTACTGCACCAGCTGTATATATCAAAGCAGCACTTTCACCTACTATTCTTCCTATACTTAAAATGACAGAGGTCATAATACCAGAAAAACCGCAAGGAAGAACTATTTTAAATATTGTTCTTACTTTTGAAGCTCCCAAAGCCAAACTTCCTTCGCGCAAACTTGTAGGTATTGATAATAATGTTTCTTCTGTTTGTCTTATTATAGATGGCAGTATTATTAAAACTAAAGTTAATGAACCTGCTAATATACTTCTTCCTATACCAAATAGATTAGCGAATACTAACATACCAAAAAGACCAAATACTATTGATGGAATGCCTGATAAACTGTCAGTAAATATTCTAATTACAGATATTAATTTACTTTTAGCTTTTGAATATTCAGTTAAGTAAATAGCTGCAAACACTCCTAAAGGTATTGCTATTATAAGCGACATAAAAAGCATCATACCTGTTGAAACTATTGCAGGCAATAATGTCATTTGAGAGTTATTACTTTTTCCAAATAATAAATTGAAATTGATATGAGGTATTCCCCTTATTAAGATAAATAATACTATAAATACTAGAAGCAATGTTGATACTGCAGCAGCAAATACTGAAATATATTTTAATGCATCAGCTTTTATAGTTGATACTTTCATTTTTATATTTTTGAAAGAAAAGTCATTTACATTGGCTTTTAATTCTTTATTCTTGCCGAAAAGACTAGAGAAAGAAAATGAAAAATATAAATTATTTCTTTTTAATAGTGAAAGTACTATATTAATAATGAGTATGAATAATAATAATACAAAAGCTGTAGCTATTAATGCAGATCTATGAATTCCTGTTGCATATCCCATTTCTAAGGCTATATTAATAGTCATAGTTCTAAAATATGAGAATAAATCTTTAGGTACAAAAGGTGCATTTCCAGCAACCATCATAACCGCCATAGTTTCACCAATAGCCCTTCCCATACCAAGTACTATAGCAGAAAATATGCCTGATTTTGCAGCTTTAACAATAACTCCAAAAATAGCCTGTGAATGAGTATTTCCTAAAGCTATTGCCCCATCATAATAATATTTATACACAGCTTCTAAATTATATTTTGTAATAGATGTTATTGTAGGAAGTATCATCACTGCAAGTATTATAGAACTAGCCAATACTCCTTCACCAACATCATTTGGAGAAATGTTTTTTAAAAAAGGTACTAATACTACCATACCAAAAAAACCGTAAACTATTGAAGGTATTCCAGCAAGTAAGTCTATAACTTGTGATAATACTATCTTTAATTTTTTTGGGCAGAACATTGATATATAAACTGCAGTGAAAAAACCAAATCCTCCGCCTAATAATGTGGCAAGAATTGTTACATATATAGAACCAACTATCATTGGTAATATTCCAAAATCTTTTGATGATGGAGACCAATTCATACCAAAAACGAATTTGAAAAATCCAACTTCTTTAAATACTGGAATACTATAGATAAATATAAAAATACATATTGAAAATACAACTATAACAGAAAATATAGAACATATAAAAAATACATATCTCATAACATTATCTAGTATTTCATTAACTATATGTTTATTAATATTGTTATCCAAAATACATATCCTAAATTAAATTATTTTTATGACATTGAAATAAAAAAGTCGATATACAAAAATTAATTTGTATACCGACCTTCATTATTTTATCAATTAGCTACATACCCGTTTTCATTTATAACCGCTTTCCCAGCTTCACTATTAATAAAATCTAAGAAAGCCTTAGTACCTTCATCTAATTCAGCACCTTTTTTTGTGAATATGTAGAAAGGACGATAAAGTTTATATGTATCGCTCTTTATATTTTCTACTGATGCAGGAACATATTCATTTTGTCCTTTTGCTTTGTAAGCTAAAGGTTTGATAGTATCATCAATAGAACCCAAAGAGATATATCCTATTTTTGAAGCATCACTGCTTACAGAAGTTTTTACTTTTCCAGTACCATCTAATATTTCAACTGTTGCAGGTAATGGAGATTCTTTTCCTATAGCAGTTAAATCTGTAAAAGCACTTCTAGTACCAGAACCATCTTCTCTTGAGATTGATTTACTGATATTTCCTATTGCTTTATTATTGATATAAAGATCATATAATTCTTCTTCGCTAATTTGATTGATTTCAGAATCTTTGTTAGCGATTATTACTATACCGTCTTGGCATAATAAATAAGTGTCTAAATTAGGTAATTCATCTTCTTTCAAATTTCTTGAAGCCATACCTATATTGTTGTTGCCGTTTATAGTGTCTTGAACTCCAATAGTTGAATCAGAAGTTTCTACTGTTACAGTGTAATTAGAATTTACTTCTTCAAATTTTTCAGCTAATTTGAACATTAAAGGTGAAACAGAAGAAGAGCCTGTTATCACAATGTCAGTAGGGCTTGAAGCACCGCCGCCGCAAGAGATAAGTCCGAATAGACTTACAAGAGTTAAGAAAATCAAAATCTTTTTCATAATATTGATTCGCTCCCATATAATTTTTTTGTGTTTGTTAAATTTAACGTGAACCTTATATACTATAAAAATAAATATGTCAATATGGAATTTGAAATTTAATTTTAAATTTTGAATTTTTTAAAGAAACTATACCTAGCTATATATATGAAAGAAATCATAATAATTTAGTAAAAGTTAACATAATATTAAAATATGTTAACTGAATTATGTTAATAACATATTAATTAAATCCTTAATTAGGTCTAAAATTACATATAAAAAAAATTTACTTTTATGAGAATTTTTTTCAGCAGAATAAAATATTATATTTATTGCTAATAAAAATTGTTTGCTCTAAAGCTCTGTTAAATAAATTTACTAGAGGCTCACAATTTTTATGAATAGCTTTATAATATTTAAAAAAATTATTTTTTAACAAAAACAACAAGAAAGCAAATCAATATTTTTTATATAAACAAGGATTCTATATTATATTATAAAAAATAGCAATAGGTTATAAAAAATTTTTAAAAAATAAATAGGCACTATAACAAAAGTTATAATGCCTAATAGGGTATATTTATATTGATTTTTATTATGTACAAGATTCACAAACTTCATCTAACTCAAAATTAGACTTAGGAGTTTTCATATAATAAAGAGTCTTTAATCCCAAATCCATAGCATATTGAATATCGTCCCAAAGCTCTTTAGCAGAATCAGGTTTTACATAATATAAATTCAATGACTGAGATTGATCTATATATCTTTGTCTTACAGCGGCAAGCTCTATTATAGTTTTTGCAGGAATATTCCAGCATCTTTCATAGTACTCTCTATTTTTTTTGATATTAGGTACTAAGCTAGGGAGTGTTTGTATTCCTTCTTCTATAAAGAATAAATCTACTATAGGTTCTATACTTTCTGTTGCAGATACGCTTTTTCCTGATGTAGCAGTAGGGGCTATTGCTCCATGGAATGAAAATCTTACACCATTATTTTTTATATTTTCTGCAAGCTTATCCCATTTTTCTTTATCTATACTTACATTAAGATTATTCTTTTTGTTGTTATTTAATAATGATATATGAAATGGAGTTAATCCCTCTTTCCATTTGGATTCATTGAAAGTTTTATAAGGTCCTCTCTCTCTTGCTAATATATTAGATGCTTCATATATATGATAATATAAATCATCGAAAACTTTATTTGTAAATTCCAAAGCTTCTTTATCAGTATATTTTAATTTATTTGAAGCAAGTAAGTTAGCATAATTTATAACGCCTATTCCTATAGGTCTGTTCTTTTTATTAGCAATTTCACCTTCTTTAACAGGATAGAATTGAGTATCTATAATATTGTCGCATCCTCTTAAAAGAGTGTAGCAGAATGATTTTTTCTTTTCAGGTGAGAAATTTACCCAAGACATTAAATTTACAGACACCAAATTACATATACCTATCTCACCGCTTTTCTTTCTCTGTATGATTTCATATTCTCCGTCTTCATTAATGACATATTTTTCTTTTATAAGTTTAGAAGGGTAGGAAGGTATTACTATTTCCTGACAGAGGTTTGAAGCTCCTACGAATCTATTAACCATATTCTGTTCATTAATATTGTCTACAAAGGTTAAATATAAATTTCCTGTTTCCTGTCTTACTTTTAATATTTGAAATAATAAATCCTTAGCTTTTATTTTCTTTTTTCTTATAGAAGATTTACTTTCATAATACATATAAGCTACATTAAATTTTTCGCCGTATTCTTCGTTTAAAAGAGGAGTTTCTTTAGGATCGAATAAAGTTACATATCCGTCTTTATTAACTCTTTCTCTGAATATATTACTTATCCTAATAGAATAAACTAATTTTCTAGCTCTAGTATCTTCAGTACCGCCTGCATCTTTAAGCATAATCAAATCAAGTACATCTAAATGCCACCAAGGGAAAGTAATAACACATGCACCTTTACGAACTCCGCCTTGATTAAATGATGATATAGTTTGCTCAACTCTCTTTATAAAGGGTATAGGACCGTCAGAACGTCCTCTATTAGTTTGTATTGTAGAACCTGCTGCCCTTATATATGAAGCATCATAAGCTATACCGCCTGAAAATTTTGAGTATAATGCCATATTTCCATCTGTCTGATTCAAGCTCCAAGTATCATCAGCAGGGGTGTTTAATATACAGCTAGCTAATTGTGCTTTTATTGTCATGCTGTTTGCTATTCTAGGTGTTGCAAAAGTAATTTCATGTCTTGAAAGCATATCATAAGTTCTTTTTATATATTTAAGTCTTTCAGATTTGCTTATTTCTAATTTATCCTTGTTTTCACCTTTATAATAATCATCATAGAATGAGAACATAGCAGCTACCATATATGTTATTTGAGGAAGCTCTAATTTTTTGTTTCCTATGTTTTTACAGTATTTTTTATAGAATATTGCAAGTCCTTTATATGTGAATAATAAATCTCTGTTAGGATCTATCATAGAATTTATTTTATCCAATTCTTTATCCGTAAAAAGCTGAATTATATCCTTATCATATATTTTATATTTTATACCTTTTTTTAAGAAATTTTTTATATGAGGATATGAACCTATTCTTTTTAATCCGCATGTTTCTTTATATATTTTCATTAAATAAAGTTTTTCTGCTATTGTATCATACATAGGGTATAGCGGACTTATCTTGTTAACAGCAGTATTTATGAGTTCATCATATAATACTTCAATTTTCATTTTATCATTTATTTTGATATTAAGCCCTTCAAGAAGCTGATTAGTGAAAACCTCTTTACCTTCAGTAGCCCAATCTATAACTTTTCTTAATTTTTCTTCATTAAAAGGCTCTTCTCTGCCGTCCCTTTTAATGATTATATGTTTTTTATCTTTTGTAAGTTCTATCATAATTTAACCCTGATAATTATTTTTTTACTTTGAAAATTAAGCATAAATTATAAATCGTTTTTCAAAGCACCCTTTTGATAAGAGGTGTTAGTTGTTTCCTGTAAAGCAGCATTCTGCTTGTTTATATCTCTATAGCTGTTAAACCAGTCTATAATATCTGATTTTTTCTCATTATACTGAGATTCAACCCCTAAATCTCTTAATCTCACACCAGCCCAATATTTGATAAAGTGTTCGCTTACTGAAGAATTAATACCTGCTACCTCATATCCGTCAAAAAGGTATTTAGCCCATTTTATCTCTTCATTAACAGTAAATTCTGTCATTGCTTTAGCTGTTTCATCAAACCAACCGCTTTTAAATAAATGTATAAAACCTTGATCATTTTCTTTTCTAAGTATATTCATTACATTTTTACCAGCAGGTACATGTGTACTTAATTCATCATGTGCTATCAATTTAATAGTCTTTGTGAATCCTGCTATAGCATTATCATAACTGTTGTTTATTGTGAAAGTTACAAGAAATGAGAATGGAAACTTTACACCTTCAAGTAAATATATTCCTATAAGTAATTTCAATACCGCCTGTTTTTTCTCATCTAATGTTGCAGGAGAATTTTCTAAATTACATAGTTCATCAACATTTCCAAATAATTCAACTTCCTTTTCCATTCTATGTTTAACAAATTCATCATTATATACCAAATCTAATGTGTCTGTTGCCTCATGACCGAATACTTCAGAAAGTCCGTAAGAATAACTTTCAGCATGTATATTTTCCTCTATAGCTATTCTTGCATATAAAATAGACCATATTGAGCTTGTAACTATTCTATTTAATATTGATGAAAAACCGCTTGTAACTCCGCTGTCCATCAAAGTTTGATATGCTATATTGAGTTTGAAGGCTCTTTGTGCATCTTCAGGCAATGAAGAGAATCTTGTTTTATCAGATTTATAATCAACTTCTTTTGAAAACCAAGTATTTCCTTCGCTTGCTTCTTTTAATTTTCTAGCCACTTCATGACTTACGGAATCTATTCTTAAATAGTGCCCAAAATCTCCAAAAAATATTTTTTCATTTTCAGGCTTTTTGTTTATATCTATTACTTTCATCTTTTCTCCGCTATATTTGTATTTGAGAATTAAATTTTGGGTTTAATTAGGTATTCTAATTTTTTTTTTATATTTGTCAAGAATATATTTTATTTATTTTATAGATGTTTATTTTACATATTTTATAAATAAAAAATATTT
>CASEHG010000082.1 GCA_949287565.1 uncultured Brachyspira sp. | reverse complement strand
TTTGTGATTTGTGATTTGTGATTTGTGATTTGTGATTTGTGATTTGTGATTTGTGATTTGTGATTTGTGATTTGTGATTTGTGATTTGTGATTTCTAAAATATTCATAACCTTAAAATTATATATCAAAAATAAACTATTGTCAATATTTATAATATACTATCTGCAATATATTTAACTATCTTTTCTCTTACATCTCTGCCGTAATAATCGAATTGTTTTTCTCTCATTTTTACTAAATTCTCTCTATTGTTGGCAATAAGTAAATCTATTTTATTAAATATATCATCTGTAGAATTAGTATCATATCCTAAGCCATTATTATCAATATATATTGGATTTTCTTCTTCCTGACCGGGCAAAGCCCCCATAGATACTATAGGTATTAAACAGTTAATAGCTTCTATAATAGCTGTAGGACCTGATCTTGTTATTAATATATCATTCTCATGGAATAATTTTGGAAGTTCTTGAGTGTATCCCATTATAATAGGCTTATGCTCTTTTGAAGAATAAACTTTATTTAACTTATTAAATGTTTTTTCATTTCTTCCGCATACCACTGTTACTTCACATTTATATCTTTCATATAAACCGTCTATTATATACATTAGTCTTTTAGTTCTTTCAGAATTGTTTAATAAAAGTATTTTTAATGTATTATGAATATTAGTATTTTTTACTACTTCATCTTTAGTTTTATATAAAGCATTGAATCCTTCTCTAACAGGCAAACCAAATGTAATAATTTTTTCCTTATCTACTCCATTTTGCATCATATATTCAGATGCTTCATAAGAAGGACTTATAATTTTATCTGCTCTGTTATCAAACCATAATTTGCTTATTGTAATTAAATCAGTTATTATAATGAAAAATTTTATATTTATATTTTTCTTTCTTAAAATACTTAGAAGGCTTCCGCTAAACATTGGGTGTACATTAACTATTATATCAGGCTTATATTCTTTTATAAGTTTTAGAAATTTTCTTTTAACATTAAAAGCATTATTTTTATTTATTATATCTCTATTTTTGAAAGAAAATTTAAAAAGTCTATACCATAATTGCGGAGCATATTTTATACAGCTATTATAAAGTCTTTCAGCAGCCATAAGATCAGGACCGCCAAGTGTGAAACCATTTACTACCTTACATTCTATTTCTTCTCGATATAATGCTTTGAAACCTTGCAAAAGTGAAGTATGAACGCTTTTATGCCCATGACCTGTATATTCTGATGATATAATAAGAATCTTTTTCATAATATACCTTCTAAAAATTAATATTACTTAGAATAGTTATATGTAAATTATACTTTAATTAGTTCATTTGTCAATAAATATTTAAAAGATTATCGTATATAATAATTATTAATTTATAAAAAAATCCTAATACCATAATGATATTAGGATTTTTAATTTCAAATAATTATTTATTAAATTAGTTATTAATATTATCAAAAGGATTATAAGTTAAAGAAGTAGGCTCTGCTTTAGAAATATAATTTTGTGTTTCTTTCTTATTTTGAGCTTCCATATATTCTCTTCTTGACAATGAAATTCTTCTTTTACTTTGATTAACTTCTCTTACAACAAAAGGATAAGTTTCTCCAACTTTAACAACCTCTTCTAAAGTGCTGCCTTTAGGAATTTCTACTTGAGAAACATGCATATATCCTTCTAAATCATCTTCCAAAGAAACAATAGCACCGGAATCAACTATAGCTTTTACAGTACCATCAACTATAGAACCTTGAGGATGTGCTTTTTCAAATAATCTCCAAGGACTATCTTTAGTATGTTTATAGCTTAATTTAATTCTTTGTTTATCTCTGTCTATAGACATGATAACCATATTAACTTCTTCGCCTTCTTTTACATAGTCTTTCATATTAACGATATTGTTTCTCCAATCAAAATCGCTTATATCACATATACCTTCCAAACCATTAGGAAGTTCAAATACAGCAAAGTTTTTAATGATTCTTTTTACTTTACATTTTACAGCAGATTTAACAGGGAAATCTTTTTCAACTGTATCCCAAGGATTTTCTTTAACTTGTTTTAAGCCTAAAGTGAGTTTTCTTTCAGCAGCATTCATATCAAGTATTTTACACTCTAAGAAAGCACCTTTTTTAACGAAATCATTAGGATTATTAACATGAGAATTCCAGCTTAAATCAGAAACATGAACAAGTCCCTCTATACCATCAGCAACTTTTACAAAAGCACCGAATTTTTTAACATTAGTAACTTCTCCATTTATGACATCATCTATATGGTATTGTTCTACAAATTTACCCCAAGGATCTTCATCTAATTGTTTAAGACCCAAATCAACTTTACGATTCTCTTTATCAATATGAAGAACTTTGAACATTCTTTCTTCACCTTTTGATATTATAGATTTAGGATTTATAACCTTATCCCAAGACATATTTGGTATAGCAAGAAATCCGTCAAAACCAGGTGTAATTTCAATAAAAGCACCGAATTTCTCAATATTTTTTACTTTACCATTAATAATATCATTTTCCTTAAGATTATTTAAGAATGTTTCTATTCCTGCATTTTGAGTTTCTTCTAATAATACTCTTCTTGAAACTACAACATCTCTTCCATTTTTCTTTATTACTCTAAACTCAAACTCTTTACCTATATAATCAGATTCTTTAATTCCTTTAGCTAAATCTATTTGAGAAAAAGGACAGAATGCCTGATGTCCCATTATAGACACTTTAAATCCAGCTACTTTTGAATCAGATCTAACAACTTCTTTAACAACACCTGTAATTGCAGTATTATTTTTTACAGCATTATCTATTAATTCCTGAGATTTTCTTTTATCTATTTCTGTTTTAGATAATAAAATATTATTATCATCTTCACCAATTATAATTGCTTCTACTTCATCTCCAATATTAGGTTCTTTATCAAATTCGCTTCTCTTAATCTTACCTTCGGATTTAAAATCAAAATCTATAAAAACATCATTTTCGTCAAATTGTACTACCTTCCCTTTGACTTTTGTTTTACGATCTATAGGATTATTATCTTTTAATCCAGCAATGGCTTCCAAAAATAATTCCTGATCATTATTGTTTGATAAATTTTTATTATCTTCCATTATCCTTCTCCCTCCTGTACTTTCACAGGTTAAAATATCTAATATTAATTAGATTTTATATTCAAAATCACGTTAGCGATTTTTTCAACTACTTCATTAATAGTCATACTAGTAGTGTCTATTATATTAGCGTTTTTAGGAACTACAAGCGGACTATCTTCTCTATTCGAGTCAAATTCATCTCTTTTTCTTATACTTTCCCTAACTTCTTCATAAGTTATATTTTTACCTTTGGATAATTCTTCATTATATCTTCTTTTAGCTCTTTCATCTAAAGAAGCATCCATATAAAACTTATATTTGGAATCAGGGAACACTACACTTCCTATGTCTCTACCATCTACAACATAATTACCGCCTTCTGCTATTTTTCTTTGTAGAGATACCATATTCTGTCTTACAATGCTTATAGAAGAAACTTTAGAAACAAGATTAACAACTTCCATACTTCTTATAGCTTCTGTTACATCTTCATCATCTAAATATATTCTGCCGGCATTATCAAAGTTAATACTTAAATTATTAAGAGCTGATATGACTTCACTATTATTATTTATATCAACATGATGTTTAATCATATAAAGAGTTACGGCCCTGTACATAGCGCCTGTATCTAAATATTTAAAAGATAATTTCTTTGCTAATAATTTAGCTATTGTACTTTTACCGGCCCCGGAAGGACCATCTAAAGCTATTATTTCGTATGTACTTGACACCTATAACCTTTTTTTAATTAATATAATTTCTTATACAGTATATCATAAATAATTATAATTTGCAAATATTTATTTTAATAAAAAACAAACTTTATTATATTTTTTAAATATTTTCTAATAAATAATTTATGCTATCTAGATTATAAAAAAAAGTGTATAGATAATAATATATTTGTATCTGTATAAAATCCTAAATAAGATGCAGATAAATCTCTTATCATAGTATTATAGTTAGTATTCATTGAACTTGAATATGAAAAAGAAAATGCTATATCCTCATTTCCATCCCAAAAATTCCATTCTATAGTTTTTAAAGTCCTAAAAAAATTTAAATACATTATAGAGGTTTTGATATTTTTATCATATCCAATAAAATTATATAAATTGTAAAATATTGATAATATGGGAAATTTATCTTTTACCATAAAAAAATTACTTAGCATAGGAAAATCAAGAGTATTCAAATTAATAGAATAATCTTCAAAAACTATATCATTTATATCTATTACTCCATCATTAATAGAAGTTGTACTATAAAAATTATCTATAATATTGACACTAGTAAAAGAATATAAATTAAAACAAGATATAAACAAAATACATAGTATATATTTATAAATACACATTTTATACAAACCCAAATAAATTTCGTTGATTAACAATATAAAATATTTAGATTTTAACAATATGTAAATATGAATTTATTCGAAAGATTTGTATTTTTTTATAGAAAATGTTGCTACTCTCTTAAATTTAGTTATTATTCTAATGATTCCGTAAAAAAATCCAAGTCCATAAAAAAAATGTGTAATGAAAAACATAAAAGGATATATAAATATTCCACGAATTTTTGATATAAATCCTTTATCATAAAAAGAATATACAACCCCAGCAAAAAAAGTCATTATTATGTAAACTAATAATGGAAGAAAATAAAATTTTAATACATTTAATTTAGAAAAATGATAAATACACAATACTATAGGACTTAAAAGTATATAGTTGGCAAATAAAGAAGGTAAAATAAATATTAAATTCTTAATATTAAAATCTCTGAATAATTGCTCAAATCTTCCTCTTCCGTAATTAAGAAGCATTTTTATATAAGCTTTTAAATTAGCCCTAGGAGGTCTTTGAACTATTATCTTAGGATTATATATCAATTTATATCCTAAAGAAAGTATTTTATCTATCAATGCATTTTCTTCATTAGGGTATAAATCTTCATTAAAAAGACCTGCCTCAAATAATACGTTTCTCCTTACAAATAAATTGCAGAGTATAACATCTCTATCGCTTCCTTCTTTCACATCATTATTATCAAATCTATATCTATTAGCTATAGGCCCTACTGCATAATAAGCTCTCATACATTTATCTATATACATTTCTATTAAAGAACTAACTTTATGTATAGCAGGACCTCCAACTATTGCTATTTTTTCATCTGATTCAAATATAACACTAGCTTCTTTTATATTATCAGCACTTACAATAGAGTCATTATCTATAAAATATACAATATCACCTGATGACTGTTTAATACATTCATTTCTCTGAACAGTAGGATGTGTTCCTTCAGCCTGAAAAATTTCAATATTTTCCTTAGGGTAATTAGATAGATATACCCCTTCTAATGTCTTTTCTATATTTTCACCAACTCGGTGCGGTATTATAATAGTAAATTTCAGCAAATTTTACATTCCCATATATCTGATATATGCTGTTCTTAATTGAGCAGCCATTTCCTCTGGACTTGTAGGATTGCAAGGTGCCCAAGCTCCTGTTTCTGAAGAAGCATTGAATTTTTGTTTCTCCTTAGTTCTCATAGGAGGGAAAAACTCTATATGATAATTCCATATATCGCTGTAATTAAAACCGTCATTTACAGGTGCACTATACATACACATCATATAAGGGAATTTCATATCAAACAATAGATCCAAAGTAGAAGTAGCTTTTTTCAAGGCATCAGCAAGAGATAAACTTTCTTCTTTATTAAGATCTGTAATAGAATTTTTCTGTTTTTTAGGCATTATCATTATGCCATAAGGATATTCTGATGCAAAAGGCAAGAAACATATAAAATGATCATTCTCAAATATAACTCTCTTATTATATTCAACTTCTTGTTCAATCATATCTAAAAATAGATTTCTGCCATTAACACTGTAATAACTAGAAGCCATCTCAATTTTCCTTTTAATTCTCAAAGGTATCCAACTATAACCGTATATCTGTCCATGAGGATGAGGCATTGTAACTCCTACTACCTCGCCTTTATTTTCAAATGGCATAATATATTTTATTTTTTTATTTTCTGATATCACTTTCATTCTTTCCTGCCATAAAGCTACTAATTTAGCAATATGCTCTACAGGAAGTTCAGGTAAAGTAGTATTATGATCTGAAGAGTATAAAATAACTTCACATTTACCTATAGATGGAGCTGTTCTGAATAATTTTCCATTATCAACTTCATCAGGATAAGGAGGTTCAAAGGATAAAGCAGGAAAGTCATTATCATAACAAAGAACCTCATAACTATCTGGTACTTTTCCGCTGCCAGGACAAAATGGACAATAGTCTTTAGGCATCTGAGGGCGTGCCTGCCTATGACTAGCTATCATAACATAATCTCCAAGCAATGGATTATAACGCAATTCTGCCATATTAATTCTCCTTAAATTTCATTTATATAAAAATATAATTCTTTTATTTACAGTTATATTATATACCTTTTTTGATAATAAACAATACATAAAACAGTTATAATTCAAAAATATAAAATTTAATTATTAAACGGACATCTATATTTAGACATTGCATCAATAATATTTTTGATCTCATTAATATTATTTTCTATACCCATAATCAATGTATTTTTTAACTTATTAAAGAATAATCTTATTATAAGATTCAATATGAAATTATCAGATTTAATATATTTAAATTTAGTAAAGTCTTTATTTTCTAAAAAATATAAGTTTATTAATTCACTCAAATTAAGTTTCAAATACTTTCTAAGTTCTTCTCTACTATTGCGTGAAGAAATATACCAGCAAATCTTTTTTATGAGTTCTCCGCATGAAATATCTATAATATAATCATATATATTTTTCTTATCTCTCATAAATAATATAGGATACATTGTATTTTTAGAATCAAATTCAAAAGAGCTAATAACTTTCATATTATAAATTTTTGAAAGTATTGAAAATGCACTTTGATCATGTCTATTTTCTATAAAACCATCTAAATTTGGTATTTTTGAAGGACTATCATCTATTAAAGAAAAATCATCATAAAAAACCTTCATCCATTTTTGTACTAATTCTAAATTAACATTATTTTTTTCTAAAATAAAAAAAGTGGCTGGCCTTTGAAATGTATCTGTAATATTTTTATCGTTTAAAACATTAAAATAATTAAATAAATCTGATTTTGTATATAGTTTTTCGATTAATCCAACCCCAGTGCACATATTTTTATTTTCAATAACAATATCTAAAAATTCATAAAACCTATTTATACCGCTTTTATTTAAATAACACCCTATATCTGCATACACTAATATATCATCATATTCAATATTTTCTAGAGTTTTCAATACAATAAAAGGTTTCCAACACCAATATCCAAATCCCCTTATATCTGAACTTAATTTATTTTTTAAAACTTTGTCAAATTGTTCATCTTTTGGTAAAGTATATTCATTATATAAATAAATATCATCAAAAAGATCAAACTCTTTAGCTTGCTGTAAAAACCTATGCGATGAAGGATAAAGACTAAAACTATAAAAAGATAATAAATATATTTTTCTATTTTTATACATAAAATGACCTATTATATAAAAATATATTAACGGTAATTAAAAATATTAGTTTAAGATAAATTAATTAAAGCCTAAATATTCTTCTTAAGCGTTCTCTCAATTTCCAAGATGGTATGAACCAAGCTATTTTATTAATATTATTACAAGTCATTTCTATTCTTATTCGTATAAAAAATATTACTATTTCTAAAATATTTTTATTATGATAAATACCAAAAAATTTAACATTATTTATTTTTAATTTTGTATCTTCATAATCACCATACTTTTGAGTCAATATAGTTTGAAAAGCATCAATAGGACGCTCAAAAAACCATGGAGTTAGCTGATAATACTTCCAAAATTCATCTATAAAAAAACCAACATTACATTCTTTTTTCCAAGGCTTTCCAATACAGTGTATGATATTAAAATCTTTTATATTAAGTTCAATACTATCTTTATAAAAAAATTTACTATCTAAAAAATTCCATTTTCTATCTATAAATTTTACTCTGCCATTTAAACAATAGTTAAGTGTATCCTGATCTTTAAATGCCATTATAGGCCTACTATCAATTAAATTATAAAATTTATTCTCTAAATCATCTTTAATCCATAATTTATTATTTATCATTAAAAAACCAGCATTGAAATATTTATCTGATTCTTTAAAACCTATTGCTAATTTTATTTCGTTTATTTTATCTATAACATCTTCAACTACATAAGCATAATAGTCTCCCATATCATCCAAAAACAATTCTCTCAAACTAGAATTTATTATCATATCACAATCTAAATAAACTATTTTTTCAGCTTCTGGTATTAAAGAAGGAATTGACAATCTAAACCAAGTGGAATTAATTTTCATATTATATTTTGATATATATTTAAAAATTTCTTCTTTAGGTTCAATAAAATTTATATTGCAATCTTTTATATTTTTTAATGTTAATAATT
>CASEHG010000081.1 GCA_949287565.1 uncultured Brachyspira sp. | reverse complement strand
TCAGCTCTCAAAGTTATAACCCATAAATTATTAGAATAAATCATAGGATATCTTAAACTATCGAAACCCAATTTATCAGAGGTAAACATAACCTCTTTAGCTGTATCATTGCTGTAGAAGAATGTAACTGTACCATCAGAATTATAAATAGGATTTTTTTCATAGAATCCTATATCATTAGTTAAAACAAAATAGCTTACAACCTGATTATTATTATCATATTCAATATTAGCATTTACAGGATCATTAATCCAAACACCATTCACTCTGTATCTATATGTATATTTTCCAGCTTTAAGAGGATGCTGCCAAAGATAATAATAAACTCCATAAGAACTTTTTATAAGAGGTATACTGTCCTCCCAACTATTGAAATCGCCGGACACTTCTACAGAATCATAGTTCTCAGCAAAAGTAAATAATACTCCGTCATTTACTATTCTAGGAGCCATAACATCTTGTATATTATAATATTTCAAAATTTCCAATCTATTCATTCTAGCTTCATACTGTTCTATAGTTTCAGTATCTTTCTCTCCGCATGATAAAAGAACTATGCTAAAAATAATAAATAATATTGTTGATTTATATATTTTTTTCATTGCTTACTCAACCTGTTATATTTAATTTACTATCACTATTTGATGAAGAATTATCTTTGTTACTATTAGATGATGCTTTGCTTTCACTGTTAGCCTTAGACATTTGCTCTTCAACACCTTCCCAAGCTGTTTTAAGCTCTTTAAGATATCTTATAACTTCTAACAAAGGCGGCTTAGTTTTAGATATATTACCTTCTGTGAGTTTTTGATTCATATATGTATATATAGAAGCAAGTCTATGTGCTATATCTCCCGCCTCATAATTAAGAGAAGATAAAAGCTCATATATGATTTCCTGTGCTTTTAATATATTATTATGTGCTTCTTCAGTACCATGTTTTTTATCCATAGCGGCACAGGCAGTTTCCAAAAACTTAATAGCTCCGTCATAAAGCATAACTATAAGTCGGTTTTGTGAAGCAGTACTCACATCGACTTTTTTATATTTTTCGTAGCCGTTATTACTTGACAATTGAATCCCCCCATTTGTATTATTATGTTAATTACTAAATATTATCGGAAAATCATAAAAAGCATAAAACATTTTTTAAGATAATAAAAATATAGCTGTAATATTATCTATTATATCATATAATAAAATTAATACCATAATAAGGAATAATTTATGATTAATGTAAAATTTAATAACGGTATAGAGATGCCTATATTGGGGCTTGGACTATATAAAATAACAGATAAAAAAGAAGTAGAAAATGCTGTGAAATGGGCTATAGAAGCAGGATATAGAAAATTTGATACAGCTCAATTTTATGACAATGAAAAGGAATTAGGAGAAGCTATAAGAAAAACAGGAGTAAAAAGAGAAGAAATCTTCATAACAACTAAAATATGGAATACAAAGCAAGGTTATAACTCTACAAGAAAATCATTTGAAGAAAGTTTGGAAAAACTTAATATGGATTATGTAGATTTAGTTCTTATCCATTGGCCTGGTCAGAAAAAAGAGAGATATTTGGATACATACAGATCATTAGAAAATATATGTCAGAGTAAAAAAGCTAAGTCTATAGGATTAAGCAACTTTGAAATAAATCATTTAAAAGATATATTTGCACATTGTAATATAGCACCTGTGATAAATCAAATAGAAAGACATCCTAATTTACAGAGAAATGAATTAATAGAATTTTGTAAAAATCATAATATAATAGCAGAAGCATGGTCGCCATTAGCAAGAGGAAAACTATTTAATGATAAAACTATAATTGATATAGCAAATAAATATAATAAAACTCCATCACAAATAATATTAAGGTGGAATATAGAAAATAATATATCTGTTATACCTAAATCCGTAAATAAAGAAAGAATAGAAGAAAATATAAATGTATTTGACTTTAAATTAGATAAAAACGATATAG
>CASEHG010000080.1 GCA_949287565.1 uncultured Brachyspira sp. | reverse complement strand
CAAGCTAAAAATATCATTTTAAAATTTTCGACTTTTTTGGTTTAAAAGTCGAAGTGCATTAATTTTTTATAAATAAAAAAACTCCGGAATTATAATTTTCCAGAGTTTTTCATTTTTTACTAATTAATTATGTTTACTTTTTAGTTTTTTTACTTGCTTCTTTTTTTGTTTTTTCTTCTTTTGATTTAGTTTCTTTAGTAGGCTTTACAGGAGTTTTTACTCCTTTTATCATATTCATAGCTACAGTAATTAAATCTTTAGCCTCTTTTTTGCTTTTAGCTTCAGCAATAATTCTTACTATAGGCTCTGTATTTGATGAACGAACATGAAGCCAACCTTCTTCCAAATCTATTTTTATTCCGTCAATAGTTGTTATTTTGGCTTTAGGATACTCTTCTTTAACTTGCTTTAAGAATTTATCTTCATCTATTTTTGATACTTCCAATTTTTCTTTGACTATTTCATATTTTGGTATTTCATTTACAAGTTCAGTAATAGTTTTTCCTGTTTTAGCCATTAATTCCAATATTAAAGCTATGCCCAAAAGAGAATCTCTTCCCGGAGTAACAGCAGGAACTATTATTCCTCCATTTCCTTCTCCTCCGAAGTATAATTTATTTTTTACAACATGAGAAGAAACATTTATTTCTCCTATTTTTGTACGATCAACAGAGTATCCTTTTTCTTTAGCTAAATCATCTATCATTCTTGAAGTAGATAAATTTACAGCAGCATTTCCTTTACCAACTAGCCATAAATATTTAGCACATAAAGCTAAAGTATATTCTTCGCTTATTATAGTACCGTCATCAAGAACTAATGCAAGTCTGTCAGCATCAGGATCTTGAGTGAATCCTATATTAACTTTATTCTTTTTAACTAAATCAGATAAACTTTTCATACTTGCAGCAGATGGTTCAGCAACATGTGCGAATTTTCCTGTATGTTCTTTATTGATAGAAACTTCTTTTACTCCCAATGCTTTAAGTAGGGGAGGAGTAGCAAATAAACCTGTACCATTAACATAATCGCATGCCACTTTGAAATTAGCTTTTTTTATTTTTTCTACATCTATCCATCTTAATATTCTTTTGATATGTTCTTCTATAGCATTATCTATTTTTTCATAAGTACCTGTTTCCAATGCTTTAACGAATCTTGATGATTTTTTATCATAAAGCTTCATAAGTTCATTAACTGATTTTTCATCCAAGAAATGTCCGCCTTTTCCTATAAGTTTTAATGCATTCCATTCTATAGGGTTATGGCTTGCAGATATCATTATACCGCCATGTATTTTTAGTTTTTCTACCATATATAATGCTGTAGGTGTAGGAGTTATACCTATATCTATTACATTTATACCTGATGCTGTCAATGTTGCTACAACTGCATTCAATATAGATTCTCCTGTTACCCTTGTATCTCTAGCTACTAAAACTTTTGCTTTCTTTGGAAAAAGACATGCAAATGCTGCAGTATAATCTACTACGGCTCTTATATCTAAACCATCTCCTATTATTCCTCTAATTCCTGATATACTTGTTTTTAAAGTAGGCATTTAAAACTCCTGAAATATATTCTTTAATTATAAAAATTATAAATATACAAAAAGTAAAATATTATTGTTTATAATTTAACAATACTATAATAATTTTCAATTATTTTTATGCATGATGATGCATGTTAGTTACTCTATTAATAGCATTTTTATATTCGGCAATAAAACTTCGTATATCTACTATATTTATATAATTATCATTAGATATTGATATTGCTCTTATTTTATTTAATTCCTTTTTTAGAATGTCTTCATTTTTGATATTAAGCATTGTTTTTATATCATTTACTTTGTATGGAAGATTTATAGAATCGATATTATTAGGTAATGTTTCAGTTTTTACAATATAGTATAATGTTATTAATAGTTTAGCTAGCATATCATCTGTATTAAGTGCTATGATTTTTAATATTGTATTTCTAATTTTTATACTTAGCATTCTTATATAATAAAGTTTTATAGAATTATCATTTTCTATTATATTAAGTAATTCTTCCTTTTTTAAAACTTTCAGTACAGAATCTTCGAGTATAATCGCAGATGTAGATAAAGGCTGATATTCCAAAACAGGATTATACCCATCTATTATAGTATTTTTAGAGTATATACTTCTAGTAATTTGATGCAAGTTTACAACATTATATATACCTATTTTACCTGATTTTATTATATATAATTTATCGCTTCCTTCTAATTCCGTATATAAACAATATCCTTTCTTATAATGAAATACATTGTCTTTTTTTGATAATGGTTCTTCAATAGGTTCTATATTAGATAATTTATTTTTTACATCATCAATATTTTCTCTATCATCTGGAAATCTTTTTATATACTCATTATACAGTCTATAAGCAGCATGATCAAAGCCATTTTTACTATAAACTTTAGCCATATTAAGAATTTCTTCTTTTGTTTTTCCTTTAATGATTTCTTTGCTTTCTGATATAAGTAAATAATATCTTCCAAGCCAAGTTTCTAATGAAGATTTTAAATATTTATATATTTTTATTGTTAAATCTTTATTTTTTGTATTAATTATTTCATCTAAAGTTAATTCTATAACTTCCATATCTTCCAATGCTTTAATATTATAGAAATAAGGCTCATTAAGTACAACATTTATCAATCCTAATATATCGCCTTTATTGAATTCTATATTATAATCTAAGGTTCCATAAGATATAGCTTTGCCTTTAGTTATGATATAAAAAGAATTTTTAGGACTTTGATTTTTTATAAAAATTATAGATGATTTTTTAAAATTTAAATTACTGTATTTATTCATAATTTTTACCTAATAATACTTTTATTCTAGCTTTTTTTACATTATTAGTCAATATTGTAATTAATATTTCTTATTTGTTGTGGTAACTGCAATTAATTGAATGATCATTTACAATTCCTATAGCTTGCATATAGCTGTAAATTATTATGCTTCCTGTGAATTTAAATCCTCTTTTTATCAAATCTTTGCTTATTGTATCTGATAATTCATTTCTTGCAGGAAGAGGGCTTTCATCATCTAATTTATTATCTATTTGTTTTCCATCGGTAAAAGACCAAATATATTTATCAAAACTGCCGAACTCTTTTTGTACTTCTATAAATTTATTGGCATTTGTTATAAGGGCATTTATTTTTCTTTTATTTCGTATTATTCCTTTATTATTTAAAAGTTCATTTATTTTTTTATCATCATATTTGGATATTTTTTTATAATCAAAATTATCGAATGCATCTCTCATATTTTCTCTTTTATCAAGTATGCATTTCCAGCTTAATCCAGCCTGCATATTTTCAAGTATAAGCATTTCAAATAATTTTCTTTCATCATGGCATACTTGGCACCATTCTTCATTATGATATTTAATCTCTATTTCACTTTTAGCCCATTTGCATATTTCTGACATAATTAAAATATTTCCTATTTTATATATGGTATGTATTTAATTTATTCTATATTTATTGATATTTCATCATTATCAGCTTTTATATTATAGTTTCCTTTTTTTAATTCTGAAGAGTAATTATCTTTTTGTCCGAATATATTAACTATTTTTTCACCATTGTATTCTATTACACACCAATTTTTTATGTTGCTGATATTTATATAGTATTGATTATCGCTTTTATATATTTCTATATTTTTATAAACGTAAACATCTTTTATTTTATTATCTTCTTCGCCTCTTGAAGCTAATGGAGTTAATTTACTGAAATAAAGCATATGATTAATTATACTGTCTTTTATATTGATTATTGGTTTTATTTTTGATTCTTTAAGCATATTAGAATCTTCTATATTTTCCATAAGAAATAAATCATTTTTTAAAGAACTTACTTCTCTTTGCAAATCAGCATTCGATTCTAACTCTTGTAAAAAGTCATCAGATACTTTAATGCCATTAACATAATTTATAATTTCTTCTTCTGTATAATTATATTTACTCATATTATAAATCCGATAAATTATTAAAATGTTCTTTTAAACTAGATTTTATTTTGTTTATAATTTTTGTAACTGCATTATTTGTAATATTTAAAAGTTTTGCTATAAACTCATAAGGAACATTTATTTTTATAGAATGCAGCTTCTTTATATAATTTTGTTTTTTGCTTGCTAAATGCACGGTGAAAAGTCCTCTTTTATTATTGATTTCTATTTGTGCATTTATCTTTGCTATTTTATCCTGCTGTTTTATTATTTCATTATATTTTTTTATGTATGTTGCTCTTGCTTTTTCTATTATTGAATATGCTTCTTCATAATTAATATTAAAATATTTCATTAAAGGCTGTATTATAAGATTTATAAATAATTCTAGATTATGTATAAAAAATGCTATCGAATCTCTATCTGTGAATTCTTTTTCTATATAATTAAACATATTTAGTGAAAGTTTTTCTATATTGCTTTCATTATAGTTATTAGTATATTCATTCATAACATAGGATTTACTGTCATAAAGCACATCATGCAAAGTCAATGCTTCCTTACCGCATAATGGTGCATCTATTGAAATTTCCTGTTTTTTATACTTATCTTTTCTTTTTTTGTGATCTAAGAAATTTAAATAATGACTTCTTAATGTATATGTAAACCAAGTGATAAATTTAGCATCTGTTTCATTATATTTTATTATTATATTATCTATTCTTTCTATATAGTATGCATAGAATTCTAAAGCTTCATCATGAAACACACCGAAAACTTTTCTAGGATAATTATAAATATAATTAGATAAATGTTCATTAATTTCTTTTAAATCCTCAATGCTTCTAGTGGCTTTATATTCAAGAATCAGCTTTTTTATAAATACATCATCTATCATCATTATCCTCGTATTTTAATATATTGGCAAATATTTCTTTCATTCTTTCATCTTTTATGCCTGATTCTTTTATAGTATTCTCTATCCATTCCTTATGTTCTTTTGTTAATTCTTTTTCTTCTTTAATATTTTTAGTATTTTCTATTATTCTATTATTATTAACTTCACCTATTCTTGTTTTTAATTCTACTACTTCTATATTAGTTTCTTTTTTTATATTTTTGAATATATTATTCCTGTTCATAAATATTTCATTAGCCCATACGCTGTCTGTTATGGTTACAGTGAGAACGGCATTTCTATAAAATGAAGGATAACATATTTTTGAAAGAACTTCTCCCATAATATCATCCCATTTTTGAGATATTTTTATATAATTTGCTAGATTTATATTTTGATATAGCTTTCTGTCTGAATATTCTTCCAATGTATTTTTTATTGTGTGCATTATAAATCCTCATTATATATTATCATACAATAATTTTTTATATAATCAATATATTAATATCAATTATCATTTTGCTGAGCATTTGTTTGAGGAACTGTAGTATTTGTTTCGGCAGTAGCTTCTTGTGTATTTGTAATTATATTATTTGTGTTTATTATATTATTAGTATTTATGAAATCATTTGTTATAACAGTATTTGAGTTTATGATATTGTTTGTTACTATATTGTTTGTTGCTGACTCTATTATATCTATTTCTATTGGTTTGGCTTCCACATCTTCATCATAAGTTATAACTGTATTATTTTGATTTGTATTTGTTTTAGGTTTATTCTCAAGAGTTATATTTGTATTTCCGGATATTCTTGCTAATATATTTTTATTTCTATCTATAGAGTCTTTTAATCCTCTATAATTTGGATTAATTTTGTATGCTTCTTCATAAGTATTAAGTGCTGAGCTGAAATTTTTATCTCTTTCATAAGTAGCGGCAAGATTCACCATATATACTACATTATTAGGACTGTAAACTGTAGCTTTTAAAAATGATGATTCAGCCTGTTTATAATCTTCTACATATAGATATAAAAGCCCAAGAAAATTATTCATATAAGCATCATTAGGCTTTAAACTTATAGAATACCTTATTGAATCTATAGCTTTATTTGTATCTCCCAATTTATAAAGAGCGTATCCTTTTTGGAAATGTAGTTTAGATGAAAAGCTATTTACTATTATACCGTTTCTAGCTGCTCTAAGCATATTAGTATAATCTTTAAGATTCATGTAAGAATTAGCTAAATTTTCAAAATATTCTATTTTAAGAATAGGGGAATATTCTATTTCATATTCAAATAATTCTGCGGCTTTTTTATAGTTTTTTGCATTATAATATCTGTATGCCCTAGATAAATTTTTCCTATCATAATTGAAAGTATCATTTGTTTGAGAATACAATGATAATGCAATTAAAGAAAAAAGTATAAGAATTATCTTATTAACGTGCATCTTTTTTAAAACTTTGCAGCCTGAAGTCATTTATCATAGCATTAGCATAAGCTATAGTAGCATCGTACATTTCTTCTTTAGTTTTTCCTTTGAAGAATTTATATACTCTAGGTGACTGTACATTTAAATAGTCAGGAAGTACTATTTCTCCATCGCTGCTTGCTTTAAGAGCTAGCTGTTTTATATTACTCATTTTTTCAATGAATGCATGCAAGAAAAATCCTGATTCTTTAAGTATAAATTGTTCGGCTCTGCTTGAGTTATCTCCATTATTTAAAGCGAAAACATAATCAGAAAATATTTGAGGCACTTTGTTTTCACCTACAGGAATTATAAATTTTTGAAATTGATTGTCATAATCTTTTATTGCAGTTTCTACTACATAATCGCTTGCAGGTCCGCATGAAAAGAATCTAATAACAGAAAAACAGTTATATAATTCTTTGAAAGCACCATATAAATGACAAATTTCCTGATCTGCTTTATTATGCAAATCTTCTAAAGGATATTTTTCTGTAGCACTTTTGAATTTTTCTATCATATTATCTACTTTGCTCATAAAAGAATTTTCTTTAGCCTTTTCTTCTTCAGCTTTTTTTCTTTGTCTTTCTAATTCTCTATCTCTTAAAGTAGTTTTTATATCTTCTAGAATTTTTATTTCAACAATTAAAAAATTTGATAAATCTTGTCTGTTCTGTAATGCTTCTCTGTATCTATCATTAAAACTATTTACATTATATATTTTGCTTCCGTATTTTTCAGCACCATGTTCATATTCAGTTCTTATTTTTGTTAAAGTTGCATTAATTTCTTTATCGCTTAAACTAGCCATTAAAAACCTCCATTATGAAAAAATATTTGTTCATATGTAAAAAAGGATTACAAATTATCTGTTATCATAATATATCGAAAAATCCCGATAATAAATTATACAATTTTTTTAAAATAAATCTAGTATGAAAAATATTATGTATATTATATTTGTTTTAGCTTGTTATATGTAAATATGCTTTTATATTTATAATTTATGAATATATATTATATTTTAGTGAATATTGTTGTTTTATAAGGTATATTTATGTTTGATACATCGTGCAAATCAAGATCATCAAGTAAAATTGAATATAAAAGCGTACTTATCAGGTATTATGATTAATGCAATATCAGCTTTAATAAAAAAGAATTTTTATGTGCATTGTATATTGATATATACTTTAAAATTGCATTTTTTTTTAAATGGCATAGAAATATTGTAGAAACAAAATTTTTTTCATTATAAAATCTGAATATATAATATTACTTATCTATCATAATATTAAGTATTTCTACATCTGTACTTTTCATACCTTCTTTAGCCATTCTTCCTATACTGTCAATGGTAGCTTCTATATCATCTTTTACAAGTCCGTCCCCAGCCTTAAATACTTTTCCATCTCTAGCTAAATTGAAAGCCAATATACCGCAGTCAATAGCTTCGGCAATCTTTGAAGCACAAGAAGATTTAGCTCCATCGCAAACCATACCGCCTATTGTACATAAAGCATTTGTAATAGTATCGCAAATAATTTTATAATCACAGTCATGTAAATATGCTATTGCTGATGCAGATCCTGTGGCCGCACATACAACACCGCAGAATGCGGATAGTTTACCTATATGTTTTTTTTGTAGTATAGCTATTAAATTTGAAAGCACCAAAGCTCTGTATAATTTTTCTTCTGATACTTTCATTTCTTCAGCGTATTTTATAACAGGAATAGATACTGTGATACCCTGATTACCGCTTCCTGAATTAGTAACTACAGGCATAGAACAGCCTCCCATTCTAGCATCAGATCCTGCAGAAGCATAAGCCTTAGCTTTATTCCTTATATCATCTCCATAGTATTTAATTAATGTTTTTCCTACTCCAGAACCATAATCATTTTTTAAGCCTTCTTCAGCAATACTATAATTAAGTTCTATTTGTCTTTTTATAATATCTTTAATATCATCTATATTAACTTCATTAGCAAAATTAAGTATTTCTTTTATATTTAAAGTTTCTCTTAAATCATCCTCTTTTTTGCTAGAAGAATTGTCAGAATTTAATAATTCTTCTCCATTTTTATTGATTCTGGTGATATTAGTATGGGCATTTTTTATTTCTACTAAAGCATTTGTATCTTTATATTTTGCTTCTATTATGATATGTAAGT
This sequence comes from uncultured Brachyspira sp., assembly GCA_949287565.1. Classification (GTDB taxonomy): domain Bacteria; phylum Spirochaetota; class Brachyspiria; order Brachyspirales; family Brachyspiraceae; genus Brachyspira. The sequence goes on along the minus strand of CASEHG010000080.1, from coordinate 332 downwards.
TTTCATCGCCTTCTATTAATTCGCAAGAGCAGAATTTTTTATTATTTAAAAGTTCTTTAGTTTTTTCTATATCTTCTTGTTTTACAGTAGATAATACTTCAAGATTTTTACTTGCATCTCCTCCTACCAATCCCAAAATAGCAGCAGTATCTATTCCTTTTAATCCTCCAGAATTTGGTACAGTTACACCTTTTACATTTTTTATTATATTTCCGCTGCATTTTACAGTGATATGTTCTGGTATATTTCCTATTATTTCTCTGATTTTAGCACCGGCAAAAGCTATTGCTATAGGTTCTGTACATCCTAAAGCTGGTATTAATTCTTCTTTT
>CASEHG010000079.1 GCA_949287565.1 uncultured Brachyspira sp. | reverse complement strand
ATTCTATCGAATGTCAGGCACTCACAAATTTTTTATTTTTATTTATCTATAAAAAATTATTCGCTCTTAGGCTATTTTAAGTAAACTTAAAATAGGCTCATAATTTTTTTATTTTTTTTATCCTTTATAAAAAATTTGTTCGTTAATAGGCCCTGCCATTCTATCGAATGTCAGGCACTTACAAATTTTTTATTTTTATTTATCTATAAAAAATTATTCGCTTTTAGCCTATTTTAAGTAAACTTAAAATAGGCTCATAATTTTTTTATTTCTTCTATGCTCAAACCTGTTAATTCACTAATAAGATTTATATCCATATTTTTCTTTTTCATATTTCTTACTAATGAATATTTTTCTTTTTCTATGCCTTCTTTTATACCTTCCTCTCTTTCTCTTTTAAGCATTATGGTTTGTCCGTATAAAAATGCATCTCTTGCATTATAAACTTCCATCTCTTCTTCACTTGATATAAATCTCTCATATTTATCTATAACTTTTGACATAATATTATTAAGCTCCTTTAATTTTTCTTTAACTTTATCTAAATCTTTAACTGTAAAAAATTCTATCCAAGATAATATTTTATTTTTCTTAATATCATCTGTATTTGCATTATTTAATATTTTTATAAATCTTGGAATTTCTATTATATGCATTTGAATAATATCTAATGAAACATTATGATTTTGTGTATCTATCAATTTAAAACATCTATGGGCTTTACCTTCATCATTAAAGTCCATATTGAAATTTACAAAATTAATACTTATTACTTTACTAATAATATCATAAGATTCATTTTCGTTTAATTCGCTTACTATATTTTTTGATATATAATAATATATTCTTTTAACAAAATCTATATTTCCTGATAATTGTATTTCTATAATAATTTTTTTATTGTCTTTTGTTTTAGCTTTCACATCAAGAACAGATTCTTTTAGATTAATATTTTCCGGCAGATTATGTGGATTAATTATTTCTAAATTATGAACTTCTTCAAAACCTGAATCTATAAGCACACAATTGACTATATTTTCAAGTATATCTTCATTACCAATAGATCCTAGAAGGTAACGCACAAAGTAATCATTCATTCTATTTATGTTTCTCATAACAACTATTAATCAAAAGAATATATAAAATAAATTTTATATAAACCAAATTTTTATGCACTTCTCTTAGAGCCTGCCATATAAAGGCCAAGTTCATTAATAGTTAAATCTCTATTATTAACATTAGCTACTATTTCACCTTCATATATAACAAGTATTCTGTCACTTAAATTCATAACCTCATCAAGCTCTAAAGAAACAAGTAAAACAGCCTTTCCGTTATCACGCTGTCTTATTAATTCTTTATGTATATATTCTATAGCCCCAACATCTAATCCTCTTGTAGGCTGAACCGCTATAAGTAAATCCGGATTTCTGTCTATTTCTCTTGCTATGATAGCCTTCTGCTGATTACCTCCTGACATACTTCTAGCTATAGTTTTAGCACCCTCTGCACTTCTTATATCAAATCTTTTTATAAGTTCATTAGCATAATTTTCTATTTCTTTGAATTTTAAGAATCCTTTATTTTGAAATCTTTCTGTGAAATAAGTTTGAAGTATTGTATTTTCTCCAAGAGTATAATCAAGTACAAGTCCATGTTTATGTCTGTCTTCCGGAATATGTCCTATTCCGCTTAGAGTTTTATTTCTTATAGATAAATTAGTAATGTCTTTTCCATTTAAATGAATGCTTCCGCTTGACATCTCAATTAATCCTGTAAGTGCATATATAAGCTCGCTTTGTCCGTTTCCATCAATACCAGCAATGCATACTATCTCTCCGGCACGAACATCGAAAGAAACATTTTTAACAATATTTTTTTCACTATGCGGAGATTTAACATTGAGATCTTTCACTGATAATATTATATCTTTAGGTTTTGCTTCTGTCTTTTCTACTACTAAAGATACCTTTCTTCCAACCATCATTTCAGACATCTCTTCTTTTGTAGTGCTTTTTACATCAATAGTGCCTATGTATTTACCCTTACGAAGTACGGAACATCTGTCAGCAACTTCTTTAATTTCATTTAATTTATGAGTTATGAAAAGAATAGATTTTCCTTCTTTAGTTAAGGATTTCATAATTTTCATAAGCTCTTCTATTTCACTAGGAGTAAGTACGGCAGTAGGCTCATCGAAAATAAGTATATTATTATCTTTATAAAGCATTTTTAAAATTTCTACTCTCTGCTGCATACCTACAGTTAAATCGCTTATCAAAGAATCAGGATAAATTTCAAGTCCGTAAGTTTTGCTTAATTCCATTACTTTTTTTCTAGCATCATCAACTTGAAGTATTCCATTTTTGACAGTTTCTACACCAAGCATGATATTTTCTAAAGCAGTGAAATTATGAACCAATTTGAAATGCTGATGCACCATACCAATGCCTAAAGCATTAGCAGTATTAGGATTATCGATATTTACTTCTTTGCCATTAACTTTAATGATACCCTCTTCCTGTTTATAAAGTCCAAAAAGAACACTCATTAAAGTAGATTTTCCTGCACCGTTTTCACCAAGCAAAGCATGTATTTCACCTCTTTTTAATTGTATAGTGATATTGTCATTTGCCACTATGCCTTTAAAACGTTTAGTAATATTAAGCATTTCAACTACATATTCTGAATTTTCCATTATATTTCCTATTATAATTTTATATAATAATTTAAAAACAATTATATATAAAATATAGTTAAATGATTTTGAATTGTCAAATATTTATAAAAAAAATAGAGATACCAGATTTATATCCAGTATCTCTTTTTAATATATTTTGTAATTAATACTTTTATTGTATCAAATTAACTTTAACTATATCTAAAGGTAATTGATTAACATCTTTAGCATCTTTATCAGTAAGAACTTTTACGCTTCCATTATTAAGTTTTTGATATATCATATCATAATCATTTTGAGTGAATTTTTGGAATTTAGAAGTAGCCATAGGAAGGCCTATACCATTAACTTTAGCATCAAGTATAACAGATTTTCCGCCAGGGAATTTATTATTATAGAAGTCATCTATAGCATTATAAACAGATTCTCCAAGCATTTTCATAGCAGAAGTGATAACAGTAGGAGATTCAGCACTTTGATCTATATCAACACCTATAACTAAACCATTATTTTGTTCAGCAGCACTCATAACAGAGTTTCCAGCACCGCCTGCAGGAGCAAATATTACTTGTACTCCGCTTTGATACCAAGAAGTAGCTAAAGTTTGATTTTCAGGAGTAGCATTGAAATTACCTATATAAGTATAGTTGATCTTTATGCTTCCTACAGGCATATTTAATTCTTTAGCTGCATAATTAGCACCTTGTACAAATCCATATCCGAATCTTATAACTGCAGGAACAGCCATACCAGCCATAACACCTAAATTAGTATAGCCTTCTTTTACTATTGCATATCCTGCTAAAAATCCAGCTTGTTCTTCAGCATAAAGTACAGAATAAACGTTTTTTTCTATTCTGAAATCAGTATAAGTTCCGTCTTGAGGAGTTCCGTCCAAAAGTACAAAGCTTACATTTGGATGAGTATCCTGAGCTTTATATACCGCAGGCTCAAATAAGAATCCAGGAGTAACTACCAATTTAGCGCCTGCTGATACTGCTAAGTCTATAGCATCAACATAAGCATCAGTAGTTTTTTGAGCAGGCTGATAATATTTATGAGATATTCCTTTCTCTTGTGCATATTTTGTTAAGCCTTCCCAAGAACCTTGATTGAAAGATCTGTCATCTATAGTACCAACATCTGTTATTAATGCTAGTTCATATCCTCCAGACTTTTTTCCGCCGCCGCTGCATGAAACTACTAGAATGAAGCTCATTACAGCAATGATTGAAACCAAAATTTTTTTCATAATTTGATGTCTCCTATTTTTTAATATATTTATTTGCTAAAAATTATTAAAGCCATGTATATTATTTTATATAATCAATTTCTACTATATCTACAGGCAGCTCTTCTACTGTTTTAACACTTCTATCTTTTAATACTTGTATGTTACCATCAGAAAGTTCTTTATATATTGCATTGTAATCATTTTCAGTAAAGTTTTTAAATTGAGAAGTTTTTATAGATAGTCCTATACCATTAACTGTAGCATCTAATACAGCAATTTCTCCTCCTTTGAAAGTACCATTATAAAAGGAATCAACTGTATTGTAAACAGAATTTCTTATTCTTTTTATTGCTGAGGTAATAACAGTAGGAGAGTCAAAACTTTGATCAACATCAACCCCTATAACTAATCCATTATTTTGTTCAGCAGCACTTATAACAGATTTCACAGCACCGCCAGCGGGAGCAAATATTACTTGTACACCGTTTTGATACCAAGAAGAGGCTAGTTCTTCATTTTGTGCAGTATCATCAAAATTACCTATATAAGTATAATTTATTTTTATGCTTCTAGTAGGCATATTCAATTCTTTAGCTGCATAATTAGCACCTTGTACAAATCCGTATCCAAATCTTATAACAGGAGGAACAGGCATGCCTCCAATAACACCCAAATTAGTATAACCTTCTTTTACTATTGAATATCCTGCCAAAAATCCAGCCTGCTCTTCAGCATAAAGCACTGCATGAACATTGTCTTCTATTCTGAAATCAGTATAAGTTCCATCTTGAGGAACCCCATCTATAATTATAAAATTCACATCAGGATGTTTATCCTGAGATTTGTATACAGCTGTTTCAAATAAAAAATTAGGAGTTATTATCAATTTTACACCTTCATTAACTGCTGACTCTATAGCATCAATATATGCTTCTGTACTTCTTGCATCTGCCTGATAATATTTGTATGATTTTCCTGAATTTTCAGCATATCTAACTAATCCTTCCCAAGCTCCCTGATTATATGACTTATCATCTATTTCACCTTCAGTTATTAATGCTATATCAACTTCTCCGTCTTTTGATGTAGTTTTAGAGCATGAAATCATTAATATAAAAGCTGCAATAATTATTATAAAGCTGTAAATTTTTTTCATACAAGCCCCCTAATTAATTTATATAATCAATCTTTACTAAGTTTAAAGGTAATTTATCAACACTTTCTGCATCAGTATCTTTTAATACCTTAATCTTTTTTTTCACAAGAGATTCATATATGATATTATAATCATATTGTTTAAAAACTTTAAATTTTGAAGTATTCATAGGAAGTCCTACTCCTTTAACTCTTGCATCTAATATAAACCTTTTTCCTCCATTGAAATTACCATTATAATAAGCAGCAACAGCATTATAAACAGATTCTCTTATTAATTTCATAGAAGAAGTAATAACAGTAGGAGATTCAAAACTCTGATCAACATCAATACCTACAACTAAACCGTCATTATTTTCAGCAGCATTTATAACAGAATAAGCAGCACCTCCTGCAGGAGCAAATATTACCTGTGTTCCGCTTTTATACCAAGATGCAGCTAAATTTTGATTTGCCGGAGAATTATCATAATTTCCAACATAAGTGTATTTTATATTTATATTTCCTTTAGGTATTTTTAATTCATTTGCAGCAAATTCTGCCCCTTGTACAAATCCGTATCCGAATCTTATAACCGGCGGAAGAGCCATACCGCCCATAACTCCTAAATTTGTATATCCTTCTTTTACTACAGAGTATCCTGCTAAAAATCCTGCTTCCTCTTCGGCATAAAGAATAGCAATAGTGTTTTTTGCTATCTTATAATCAGTATAAGTTCCATCCTGAGGCTCTCCGTCTATCAATATAAAATGTACATTAGTGTATATATCCTGTGCTTTATAAATAGCAGATTCAAATATATGTCCAGGTGTTATTATCAATTTTGCTCCCATACGAACAGCAATATCTATAGCATTTAATGTTAATTGTACATTTTTATCAGGAACTCTATAATATTTATAGCTTATGCCATAACTTTCGGCATAATCCTTTACTCCCTTCCAAGTACTTTGATTAAATGATTTATCATCTATATTTCTTACAATAACGGCTATTTCATAACCAACTGCTTCCTCACCATCTATATAATTGCAGGCAACAGCATATAAAAAAACTATTATAGTAAGAAAAGTAAAAAATTTGTTCATATTTATTTCACCCATTACTATCAAATATTTTTATATAGAATATAATCATTTTATATAATCAATTTTTACTAAATTTAAAGGTAATTTATCAACACTTTCAGCATCAGTATCTTTTAGTACCTTAATAGTTTTTGTCACAAGAGATTCATATATTATATTATAATCATCTTCTGTAAAAACTGTAAATTTGGAAGTGTCCATAGGAAGTCCTATGCCTTTAACCTGAGCACCTAATACAGTAGTTTTTCCTCCATTGAAATTACCATTATAATAAGAAGCAACAGCATTATAAACGGATTCTCTTATCAATTTTATAGCAGAAGTAACAACTGTAGGAGATTCAAAACTTTGATCAACATCAACCCCTATAACTAATCCATTATTATTTTCAGCAGCACTCATAACAGAATTACCAGCAGCACCAGCAGCAGCAAATATTACCTTTACTCCATTTCTATACCAAGAAGTGGCTAAAGTTTGATTTTCAGGAGTAGGGTCATAATTACCCACATAAGTATATTTTATATTTACAGAATCTTTAGGTAATTTTAATTCAACGGCAGCATAATCAGCACCTTGTACAAATCCGTATCCAAATCTTACAACTGCAGGGTGGGCAACTCCTCCCATAAATCCTAAATTAGTATATCCTTCTTTTACTATAGAGTATCCTGCTAAAAAACCTGCTTCTTCTTCTGAATAAAGAATGGCAACAGTATTAGATGATGTTTTATAATCTGTATAAGTTCCGTCCTGAGGTTCTCCGTCTATCAATATGAAATGTATATTTGTGTATATATCCTGTGCCTTATAAATCGCAGGTTCAAACATATATCCTGGTGTTACTATAAGTTTAGCTCCGCATCTAGCTGCAAGGTCTATAGTATTCATATAAGAATCTATATCTTTATCAGGAACTCTATAATATTTATAGCTTATTCCATGACTTTCAGCATAATCTTTTACTCCTTCCCAAGAACCCTGATTAAAAGATTTATCATCTATAGGTCCTAAATCTATAAGTACAGCTATTTCAGAAGTATTTGTATCTTTATCTGCTTTTTGACCGCATGATAAGACAAATAAAGAAATGATAAATAAAACACATAACATAATTTTTTTAATCATAATTACATCCTAAAATTATTTTTTTATTTATATTATTATTTTTTATCTTTTTCTATTAAAATTTTAATTGATTCTATTATCAAATCTATTGCTTCTTCTCCGGTATAATCTTTTGGATCATTAATATTATTTTTCACTCTCTCTTGATTATGTAAAACAAGCATAGCAGCTCCGGTTCTTACATTTTTAGCAGCCCCTACTGCAAATAATGTAGCAGATTCCATTTCAGAAGCCAAACAGCCTGCTTTGATATAACTATCCCATTTATATAATAATTCTTTGTCAACTGCCATACTTTCAGGTGCATGCTGAGCATAAAAAGCATCTTTACATTGTACCACACCAACATGGGTTCTTGTTTTTATTTTATCAGATCCTTCAATCATAGCTTCAAGTACATCTATATTAGGTACGCATGGAAACTCTTTAGGTATATAATTATCCATAGTACCGCCGCCTTTTACAGCACCATTAACTATAACAACATCGCCAGGCAATACATCAATATTCATACCTCCGCAAGTACCAACTCTTATAAATGTATCAGCTCCAACTTTAATAAGTTCTTCCAAAGCTATAGCAGTTGAAGGACCTCCTATACCATGAGAAGTAGCTGAAACTTTAACTCCGTTTATATATCCTGTATAAGTTGCATATTCTCTATAATCAGCTATTAATTTGGCATCATCAAATCTTTTAGCAATTTTCACACATCTTTTAGGATCTCCCGGCATAATAACATATCTTCCGACATCACCTTTCTTTAATTTCAAATGATGAACTAGATTTTCATTTTCTTGATAATAGGCTTTTGGAAACATATTTAACTACCTCTTTAATTACTTCTTTTCAGCTTTTTTGTCTTTCTCATTTAATAAAATAATAGCTTCTAATGCTGTTAATATCATATTTTCTATATTATCGCTGTATTCTAAATGAGTACCCATTCTTTCAATCATAGTATTTTCTACTATATGCATTACTGCCCCAGCTCTTACCTTTCTTAAAGAGGCACAGGCAAAAAGAGCGGCACATTCCATCTCTGAGGCTATGGCACCGCATAAGGTATAATATTTAAGATTATTTTCAAACTTTTCTCTGAAAAAAGAATTCTGAGGTTCTAATTCTCCATAGAAACAGTCTTTACTATGAACAACGCCTATATGATAATTAGCATTTATTTTTTTAGCGGCATCTCTCAATGCAAGCATAACATCAGTATTTGCAATAGCAGGATATTCAAGAGGTATATATTCTTTTGTTGTGCCTTCATCTTTTATTGCAGCCTGAGCTATTGCCAAATCATTAGGCTTTACTTTAAGGCTAAGTCCGCCCGCAGTTCCCACTCTTATGAAAGTATCGGCACCTACTTTAATAAGTTCTTCCATAGCTATTGAAGCTGAAGGGCCTCCTATACCTGTTGAAGTTACAGAAACATCTACTCCTTTATATTTACCTGTTACAGTAACATATTCTCTGTAATCAGCTTTTAATTCAGGATTATCCAAAAATTTTGCGATATATACCACTCTTTTAGGATCTCCCGGAAGAAGTACATATCTTGCAACATCGCCTTTTTTTAATTTTATATGGTACTGAAGAAGATTATTTTTAAATGCCTCTTCATCATAGAATGCTTTAGGTTCATTATATTCCATAGATGATTATCTCCTCTGCTTAATATCTGCCTAACTATCATAACTACTACATAGAAGATTTAACTATTGCTATACCGCTGCTTGTTCCAAGTCTGTTTGCTCCTGCTTCAATCATTTTTAAAGCATCTTCATAAGTTTTTATGCCTCCTGAAGCTTTTACTCCCATTTCTTTTCCTACAGCCTCACGCATAAGTTTTACATCATGTTCTGTTGCTCCGCCTGTAGAAAATCCTGTGGAAGTTTTAACAAAATCGGCACCGCATTCTTTAGCTATTTTACATGCCAATACTTTTTCTTCATCTGTTAGAAGACAAGTTTCTATAATTACTTTTAATACACTAGCATGGCATGCATCTCTTACTTTTTTTATATCTCTTTCAAAAAGATCTATTTTTTTGCTTTTTAAGAAACCAACGTTTACAACCATATCTATTTCATCAGCTCCGCTATCCACTGCAACTTTTGTTTCATAAGCTTTTGCCTCTTTCATCATAGCACCCAAAGGAAAGCCTACTACTGAACATACCTTTACATCTGAATGCAAAAGAAAATTATAAGCTACATTTACATAGGCTGAATTTACACATACAGAATAAAATCCGTATTCTTTAGCTTCTATGCATAGCTTTCTTATATCATCTATTGTGGCATCTGGTCTTAAAATGGTATGGTCTATTAATTTATTAAGATTATTCATATTTTCTCCTCATATTAAATATGATATAAAACATTGTTCTATTTGTCAAATTTTTATATTATATATTATTAGTATAT
>CASEHG010000078.1 GCA_949287565.1 uncultured Brachyspira sp. | reverse complement strand
AAAGAAAAAGTAAATATTATATTTCCAAGATACACTTGATTATCTTTATCCATAAATGTATTTAAATCTATTCCATAAGTACTTATTCTATATAAAAGACTAATAAGAAAATAAGCACTAATTAATATGTTTATGGATACAAATGAAATTATATGAACTTTATCCATTAATTTTTTGTTTATATGAAAGAATTTTATAAAAAGAGTATTTATTATTTTTATAAAATAATATAAAAGAATAAAGAATAATAAAATTATTAAACTTATGGCGATTAGTATTGGGCTAAACATTATTATTTCAAATATAGCTGTATTCATATTTTTATTATACCTTGTATGTGTATTTTGTCAATTATAAAAATATTTAACATAATTCTATATAATCCGTTATATATATTTGTAAATTTATTACGGATATTGTTATGAAAAGATATTTGATTTTAATATTTATTATATTTAATAGTTTTTTATATTCAGAGTATATAAGCAGTGCTAATAAATATGATATTAATAAAGATGAGGATAAAATTTTTATATACGTTCAGCAGAATGATTATAAAGGAGTAAAAAAGTTATTAGATAATGGAATTGATCCTAACATACTTGACAGCTATAAAATATCTCCTTTGATGATTGCTTCTTTTAATGGATTTAAGGATATAGTTGATTTACTTATAAAAAATAATGCTGATGTAAATATAGTGAATAATTTCGGATATAGTGCCCTTATGGCTTCTGCTGCTGGTGGACATTATGATATTTTTAATATTTTATTGGAGAATGGTGCTAATATTAATCAAGTGAATAATGATGGTAATAATGTATTGATAGAGGCTTGTTTTTCTAAGAGTACGGATATAGTAAAAAAAATATTAGAGCTTGATACTATTAATATTAATCATCAAAATAATATGGGATATACTGCGTTAATACAGGCTGTTATAAATGGTTATGAAGATGTTGTAAATATTTTGCTAGATAATAATGCTGATATTAATATTGCTAGTAATGATGGTAAAAGTTCATTAATGTTTGCAATTATTAGAGAAAATACTAATATAATTGATATTCTGCTTAAATATAATCCTAATATAAATTTTGCAGATAATGATTCAAATACTTCTTTAGATTATGCTTATGATACAGGCAATGAAAAAATTATTAATATGATTAAAGAATATTACGAGAATAATAATATTTAAAAAAAATACGATCAAGTTATCATATTTATTTTTTTTTATGAAATGCAATCCGATAAATAATCTACTTAATATCGGGATTTTTGCATGGAAGAAGAGCATAATTTTATAAAAACTGAAGAAAATTATGAACCTGAAATAGAAAAGTCTTCTTCAAATGGTGTTATGTTAACAATTGTATTCCTAATTTTACTAATTGCTGGAATATGTTATTGGATATATAACTCAAATACATATACTAAATTCTATTCATATAAAAATAGCAATATAGATACTAATACGCAATTAAGCAATAAAAATGATATTCTAAATAGAAATAATATAAAGAAAAATTTAGATTATTTATTAGAGATAAAATATAAAGAATATATTGCTCCTCATGTTAATAGTTTCAATTCAATTATAGATAACAGCGGATTATTAAATGTAGATACCAGAACCATAGCTATTATATTTGCTGGAACTGTATTTACTATTATTGCTTCTATGTTTTTGTTTAGGGGTAATAATTCTGAAGCATTGGAAAATGCAGATTCGGATGTTCGTTTTTTTGATAAGGACAATAAAAATAGTGAGAATAGTAATGAAAATAAAAAAGATGAAAATGTTAATAAACTGGATACATCTGGAGTTATTAATGCTTTAGATGATGATAAAAAAATTATTGATACAAATAATGACGGAGATAAACTTGTATTAAAAAATAATTATTATAAATACAATAAAAATGCAGATAATGTATATTGGAATGTTATAAAGAAAAATAAAAATGATGAAAATTTAAATATAAATGAATTATCTCTTATGGCTTTAAGAGAAGTTGAAAATGGAAATGATGATAATGCTATAAATATTTATACAAAGATATTGAGTTTTGATGATGATAATATAGCAGTGTTAAAAAGCAGGGCATTATTATTCAATAAAAAATACGAAGAAACTTCAGAAGATAAATATTTTGATGCTGCTTTAAAAGACTATAATAAAATAATAGATATTAATAGTTTTAATGGATTTAGTAATACAGACACATTAAAAGACAGATCAGTTCTTTATACAAAAAAATATCATTATACAGCTAATGATAATTATTTTAATTTAGCTTTGAATGATTATAATAAAGTTGTTAATGATAATAATGATAAAGATGATTTAAGTACATTGCTTATATATTCAGATCTTTATAATGAAAAGTATAAAAATACAAAAGATAAAAAATATTTTCAAATGTCTTTAGATAATTATAATAAAGCACTTGCTATAGATAATAATAATACTTCTATATATATAAATAGAGGATGGCTATATTTAACAGATTATAAAATTTGTAATGATATAGAAAGTTTAGATAATGCTGAAAAAGATATAAAGCATGGACTTAATTTAGAAAAGGATAATTTTTATCTTTTAAATAACAGCGGAATAACATCTCTTTATAAATACAAATTAGAAAAACAGGTGAAAGATTTAAAAGAATCTGAATATAGTTTTTTGAAATCTATTAAAAATAATAAATCAAATTCTGTACTTGCTGAAAGTTATTATTATTTATCATTGGTTTATGATGAATATTCAAAACTTACAACTATTACAGCAGAGAAGATGAAAGAGTATACAGAAAAAAGTAAGCATTATTTTGAAGAATCAAGAAAATTAGGATATTCTGCAGTTTCTAAATAAAATTTTTATAAGATTAAATTCCGCTTACTCTGCTGCATATACCTTCTACTATAATATTATAATCTTTTGTATTTTCTATATTAAGAAGATGTCCTGCATTTTCTACTATAAATAAATCTTTATCAGGTGCTATTATATTTCTATAGTATTCTTTTACTATAACAGTTGGTACCTGCCAATCATTAGCACCGCATATAAAAAACATAGGTATATTAAAGTTTGTGAATTTACTTGTATCATAATCAATTAGATAATATATAATATTTTGATTTAAAATTAGTGAATTAGGATTAAACATATCTTTAAATGAATATATAGGACTTTGTTTAATTATTTTATTTAATTTGTCATTACCTTCATAGTATCCGGCTAATTTATACTTTACCTGTATTTCTCTAAAATTTTTAAATACTTCAAATACATTATTTTTATTTATGATAAAAGGATAATTTTTTAATTTTTCTATTTTTTTTATATATTTTTGATTATTGCTTTTTTGTACTATATCATAACAATAGTCAAACCCTGTTTTTTCACCTATTTTGAAATTTACAACCTGTCCCATACCGATATAGGCGGAAACTAAATTAGGAAATTTTTTTATAAACTCAATTCCTAAAATACTTCCCCAAGAATGCCCAAGTAAAATAATGTATTTAGAATTATATTTTAGTTTGACATAATTAATTGTTTCTTTTAAATCTATGAGCAATTTTTCTATCGTTATATCTCTATCTTTTGATTTATTTTTTGCCTGAGTTTTTCCTGTACCCCTTTGATCATAGTATACTAAATTGTAATTTTGAGTTTTTGAATGCATTTTATATAAAAAATATGATTCACTTTCTCCAGGGCCGCCATGTAAAAATAGCAAAGTCGTATTTGATTTTTTTGGGTAATGTATAAAATATTGTTCTATACCATTTATATTTATATATTCTTCAAAAAATATATCCATAATTTATTATCTTTTTATTTATAAATGTTGATTAATTTTATTATATAAAATAATGGTTATTATTACAATAATAAAAATTGCTAATTAATTTACTAATAATACCGTTTGATTAATATTATAATATGTGTTATTATGAAAATTAGAATTTAAAAATTAAGGGTTACAATGAAACTATGTAAAATATTAGTGGTGTTATTTGTTCTTTCTTATTCGGTATTTGCAAAAAGCGGATTAGAGTTGGGTGTTTTTGCTCCTTTAGGTTTCAACATAGGAATTCATTATTATGACAAAGCTCCTTCAGGCTTGAATAATCAGCAGTCAGCTGCGTACAATACATATGTTACAAATAATACTAGAACCTCCCATATTGGGTATGATGCGGGGGCTTTATTTCAGGCAGGCTATAGATTAGAATTAAATAAAGAAATTAGTTTTAGTTTTATGGGAGAGCTTGGATACAGCAGAGATACTTTTAATTATAGATTAAAAGATAGTAGTAATACAGGATCTCAGGTACTTAAATTTCAAAATTATCGTTATTATACTTTTGATAGTCTTGTTATTGGTATTTTACCTAAATTTAATTATAAAAGATTTTCTTTAGGTATTGGTGTAGGAATGAAAATATTTTTATCCGGTACGATTAATAATTCAAGTTATAATCCAACATTGGGTTATACAACTGAAACTATAAAGATGATTGATACGAAGAATTATAAAGATTATTTTACTTCAAATGTAATGGCGTATTTTAAATTAACTTTAGATTATTCAGTATATACATCTAGGAATTTTGATATAGTTGTAGGGGCATATATTGATTATGATTTTGCTTTGAGATATCAGATAAAAGGTTCAAAAATAAATAATAATCAACTCGATGCCCCTATAGAAAATATATCAAGCGTGGATTTGGGTATACAAGTAGGTACTAAGATAAGACCTATGAATTAAGAATGTTGAAAATTAATAAAGAGAAAATTATGAAAAAATTATTGAATATATTTATAATAATGTTTTTAAGCTGCTTTACTCTTTTTGCTAAAAGCGGTCTTGAAATAGGATTGTTTGTTCCATTAGGGTTAAGTATTGGAATAAATCAATATACTTTAACTAATAAAAATCCTACTCAGCAGCAGGAAAATGATTTAAAATCAGCAATAAAGCAGTCAGAGAGAAAATCAGATGCAGGATTTGATGCAGGTTTTTTATTTCATATAGGATATAGATTCGATATAAATAAAGATTTTAGTATCAGTGTTTTAGGCGAATTAGGATATAATCATGATGAGTTTTCATATTATAGAATAAGCACAGATAAGAAAAATGAAAATGGTTATGATTATACATTTGAAAGTATGTCATTTGGTATATATCCTAAATTTAATTGGAAGAAATTCTCCTTTGGTGTTAATCTAGGAATTAAAGTACCGCTGTTTGCCAGAGCTATGTCATCTTCTATCAATTATGATACTAAAAATATGAATAGAAATATAGAAGATTTTAATGCATTTCAGATAAAAAATTTATTTGAAGTTCCTATAATACCATATCTTAGATTTTCTGTAGATTATGAAGTTTATAGTGATAAAAAATTCGGACTTGTATTGGGTGGTTATATAGGAGGAGATTTCGGTATATCTTTCAAAAATGCTATGTTAAATAATCAAAGTATAGCCAAAATAACAAGACAAACTATATCTAGTTTTGATATAGGTTTTCAAGTTGGTGTAAGAATATTGCCTTATAATTAATATATTAAGGAGAATAATTTGATGAGAAAATTATTTTTATTTTGTTTATTTTTATCATCTTTATTTATATTAAGTTGTAATAGCAATGCATTGAAACCAAGCGATTATAGTAAAGAAGAAATAAATAAAAAATATCCATATTGGCAGGTAAGTGTTGCTAATTTTCAAATAGCAAACAATTTATCATCTTATTCTACAATAACAGTTGAAGAAAAACGTTTTATATTGAGATGTATGGCATTAATCAGAACAGTTTTAAATTCTGAAGAATTTCCAACAGAAGTAAGAGCCAAAGGAGCTTTGACAGCCGCAGCTAATTATTCTTATGGAAATTTCAGCATTAAAGCAGGAGAAGCATACGATCCTGATATATTGACAGAAGTAGTACGCACTGTAAAGCATGAATTTACCTATGAAAAACTTACAACAGGCGGTGCAGGTTTGGGTACTGTAGGTGTTTCAAGATATGCAAGATATTGCGGAGGTCAGCCATTAGATCAAATACCAACTGCTGATTGGGTAGGATTTGAAAATGCTAATTGGATAAAATGGTCTGGTGATAGTTTATATGGATATGCTTCTTTTTCAGGATTAATGTTTCATGAGCATATGCATAATATAGGATTTACTCATGCCGCTATTAATCAGAGCAGTAATGTACCTTATGGACTTCAGGATGTTGTGCAAAAATTAATTGAGAGAATATTGTACGGAAATTTAAAAGATAAATATGCTAAGCAGTTAGATGAATTAACTGCCTATTATTATACTGAATATAAAGATTTGTTATTAGAGGATACTATTTTTGATCCTAGTTTAAAATAATAAATACTTGAAATTGGAGTTAATTATGTTAAAAAAAATTATTTTTATTTATTTTATTATTTTCAGCTTTATTGTTTTCAGCATTGAGCTGTAATAATGGGGCATTAAAGCCGGATGTTTATAGTAAAGAATCTATTGATAAAAAATATCCTTATTGGCAGGTTGGTATAGAAAATTTTGAGGTAGATAGCCGTTTAAATAAACGTACTGTTATTACAGTAGAGGAAAAAAAGTATATATTGGTATGTATGGCTCTTATGAGATTAGCTGTTAATACTGATGAGTTTGCTGAACGTGTAAAGGCATCAGAAGGTTCATTAAAATCTTCTGTTGGGGATTCTTATGGCGGATATACTTTACAATATGGAGAACAATATAATGCTTAAAAATTAATAGATAGCGTACGCTCGCTTAAATGTAATTTTACATATAGAAAAATGAATGTTGCTGTCGGTACTGGTACAGGTGAGCAAGGTATCTTAGATATGGACTTCAAAATGAAAATGATATACCTACAGGTAAGTGGATAGGATTAACCACAGGTAATTGGGGCAGTTTAGATGATGTTTTATTTGGAGATTATTTTACTTATATGCAAAGTCAAACATATGCCAATGTAGCAGGCTTAATGTTTCATGAACATATGCATAATATAGGTTTTAATCATTTTGGAGATTATAATGTTCCTGCAGCTCTTCAGGGAGTAGTAACTGGAATTTTAAATGAAATGTTATGGAAGCCTATTGAGGGTCCAGCCTTAAAAAATAAATATTCAAAACAGCTTGATGAACTTATAGCTTATTATCTTACAGAATATAAGCATCTATTAAATGAAGATACTATTTTTGAACCTAGCACAAAATAATAAAGTTAATAAATTATAATAAAAAAATATATAAAAGGCTTTGATAATTAATTTTGTTGATTATTAAGGCCTTTTTTATAATTATCTGAGCATAATATCATTGTTATAATTCCTACTATGCTTCCTGTTATGAGTGATAATATAAATACAGGTACTATTAAAAATCTTATATCCGGTAATTTAAATAAATATTTAGATAGAAAGGCCTGAGATAAGTTACTTATTAAAGCACCGGCTAAACTTACACCGAATACAGAAAAAGTATTTTTGAAATAACTCATTAATTTCATCACTATTATTGATGTTATACCTCCGCATAATCCTAAATAAAAAGGAGGTGTTAATATATAAGCAAAAGCCAAAGCAACATAAACATTCTTTATAAATATAAGCAGTAATAATTCTTTAAAAGTGAATACATCTACAACCATTAATACAATAACAAAAGAAAATCCTATTCTGAAATATGGTATAGGTCTTGGAAACATATTTTCAACTGCTGCAATAAATGATGATAAAAAAGCAAAAAATATTATATCATATATTCTTCTTTTGCCTGTATGAGATTTTATATTTTCTAAAAATAACATAAATATTCCTATTGAACTATAGAATCAATTTCTATATTGTTCTCTATATTTTTTTCAAATCTTATAGATATACCATTAGGCATGCATATTATAGGTGAATTTTTTAGTGCCCCTGCCTTGATACATAGTTTATCTCTGCAAGGCGAGCTTTCAAACATAATTTGCTGATTGCTTATAAGTATTTTTGATTCGCCTAATAAACCAGTAACAGTAATTTCTCTGTCAGTATTTAAATCATATCTAAAAGATTTATCATAAGTATCTATTATTATTTTACTGCTTTTATTTGAAATTAAGTTCTTAGCATAGAAAAATGAGAAAATAATTATAAATAAAAATATCAATACATCTCCGTATCTTAATCTCTTCATTATCTATCAATTTGCCTTATTCATTAGTATTAGATATACTATTTTCAGTTATATCTCTTTCTATTATTTCAATATCGAAGAATGAAGGTTGTATTTCTATAAGTCTTGTATGAACTGGTATATTAGCTTCTACAGATACATTTGAGTACATACCGATATTAGTCATTTCTTGCAAATCTATATACAATTTAATATCATCAGGCGATAAATTTGCAATCATTATTTTATTAGCTTCTAAAACTATTTTATTTACTATAAGCGGATTATGATCATTTATTTTGTATTTTCCATTTAAATTATCTATATTAATTGCCAGATTATTAAATTCTACTTTATCAAGATTTTTATTAAACATAATATTTACATTTACTCTTGAAACATCTGACTTGATATTTTTAGGCAAATTAATTCTTGATATTGATGAGTAATCTAAATATTTATCTGTTATATCCAGATTATAAGTTCTAATTTCATCTATAGATGATACTAAAGTTTTAGGCCCAGATATTATTGTATTAGAAGGATTGACTATTATCTTATCAATAGTAAGGCCGTAGGATGCAATTCCTACAGTAGGTACTTTTATAGGAACAGTTTTATATGATAATTCATCTAATATTATAGGTATTTCACTTGTATTTACAGTAATATTCATTTTAGAATAATCTATATCGCCTGCTAAATTAACATCATACATATTGCTTCCTATAGCTGCATTAGTAAGATCTATATAAGCACTAAATTCTGTAGGAAGTTCATAAATATTATCTTTAAATCCTTTTAAAGTTATTGTAATATTTTCAGGTATATCATTTGCAATCAATAATCTTGAAGGAATATTTTTTATTTCTATTTTTGTAACATAGTCTTTAGTATATTCTTTTTGATATCTAACAAATAGGAATAATAAAAATGACATTAACAGACATAATAATTTAATTCCTAATCTATTCGTTAAACGAGCTAACGCTTTTTTTAAACTAAATTTGCTTAAATCTGATGTTTTTTTGCTGCTCATTTTTTTATCTCTAAAAGTTCTCCAAGTCTTTTATCTAATTCTTCTCTATTTAAATTGTATTCTAATATACCATTATGAACAATAGATACACATTGAGTTTCCTCTGAAACTACAATTACTACAGCATCTGTTTGTTCTGAAATACCAAGTGCTGCTCTATGCCTTGTTCCTAATCTTCTGTTTTTTATTTGAGGCTCTATTTCTGTAAGGGGCAGATAGGCACTTGCTGCTGCTATTCTATTTTCCATTATTATTGCTGCTCCATCATGAATAGGGTTGTTTTTAAAAAATATAGATTCAACAAGTTCTATAGATATATCAGCATTAAGTTTAACAGCCCTATCAACTAAAGAATGAAGCGATATGTTTCTTTGAAATACTATTAAAGCACCATATCCTTTATATGATAAATTGAATGTAGCACTTAATATTTTTTGAATTTGATCTTCATCATATCTGAAAGATTTTTTTAAAAATGCTCTTCCGCCTAATATTCTTAAAGCATGCTTTATTTCCGCTTGGAATATCACTACAATTGCTATAAGTCCTACTTGGAAGAATTGATCAAATATCCAACATAGTGTAGATAGTCCGAATACTTTTGCTATTAGAGTTATAAAAAATAATATTATAAAACCTATTGCTATGCTGTAAGCTCTTGTATTATACATGAGCATATATATAATATAAAATAATACAGCAACTAATACTATGTCAAGACCATAAAAGAAATATCGCCAATTTGAAGTTGATATAAAATTATTTATTACATAAAGCATTGCTAATCCATTATATCACAAATATATAATTTGTAAATATTTACCATTCAATTATTTTTTATTATATTTAATAGTATTATTTAAGCTTTAAGTTCAGGTTGGAAAATAAATAACTGTAAAAACTATCAGGTTTTATATAGGGTTTTAATTCACTTATTTTTATATTGATAAAGCTATATTCTAGTTTTTCTTTACCGAAAAAAAAGTGAACTGTTACAGAGGAGTCAGTATTGAAGTATATTTCAGCATAATTAAGAGAGGTTATATATTCATCAAAATATTCTCCGAAATTATCGTTATCATAATTGGGATTCTGTTCTTTTATTTTGTTTTTCAAAAAATTTCTGAATTCTTTAGTATCATACACTAAATTTCCTAAATAATTATAAATTTTAACTAATGAATCTATAGTAAGTATAGTTACATAAGATTTATAAACAATTCCATTTTCTCCATAATATCCATCAGAATAGTTTTTTATAGAAAGTATTTTATCATCAAAATAATCTGATAGTGCAGCAAATTCGGTATAGCTTAAATTATTTGTTGTATTATTAGTATTGAGGTTTTCATTAAGATTGTTATTTATTTCAGATATTAATTGATTTAATGTGATATTTGTTAAGCTTCCTTTATATATTGCTAAAGATTTATCTTCTATATATATTCCTCCCATAGAACCTGCATTTTCTTTATATTCTTTTTCTATATATACTTCATAAATAGAGTGAACAAATTTAATAGTTTTTATATTGCATTCTGCTGATTTATCTCTATTTCTCCATTTGCCATTTAAATTGGGATATATTTCGCTTTTTGAATTAATAATATCGTATAATTGATTTTCATTAAAAGTGAAAGCAAAAAGTTCATTATTAGGGCTTTTTATAGTCATACTTTTTTTATCAATATTTCCTTCTAACTGTATAGGAATATTTATGCTGTCATATTTATAATGGCCTTTTATACTGCTGATTTTACCATCTATAATAGAATCAGGATTTTTAATTTTTATATGCATAGTTATAGGAGATTTATCTATAGTACCATTAAATGTAAGAAGAAGGTATTTATCCATATAAGAATTTTCAGATGTATTGGGATATATATTAAAAACTATTATAAAAAATAATATCATGATTAATATATAAATTCTTTTCATAATAAATACCATTAATTATTAAAATTTTATATTATTGTTAAATAGAGTTGTATTTATATGTATACTTTATCATATATATATAAAATAATAAAGTATATTTTTATAAAAAATAATAAAAAACCTGCCTCATAACCTAAAATATAAGACAGGCTTTTATTATAATATTGATTGTTTTAATTTAAAGTTTGATGTCAAATTAATTAAAAGCTTTAGGTCCGAATCTGAATCCTAATTGTAAGCCTATATCATAAGTAACGAATAATGATTCTGTATAAGCAGAAAAATCATCATTTTTAGTTCCAGATAAATATGTTTGTACTCCGCCTACAAAATCAACACCTGTATATAAACCTATATTCATAGCTATTTTATCAGTAAAGAATATAGAATAATCAAAAGTTAATTTAGCATATCCTCCGATTACATTTACCATTTTTGGAGTTTTACCTTCTTCTTTATATAAATCTTTTCCATTAATAATTACAGACTGATTTACTGCCATAGGAACTATAATACCTCCTCCTATACCTATAGAAAATGCATTAATATTGAATTTAGGTAATATACCGATTTTTAAATTATGTGTATATGTAGATATTTTTGCTTCATCATAACCAGTTCCAGGTTGTATAGGTGAACCTTCATCAGATTTATCTAATTTGTATGTGCCATAAAGACTGTCGAAACTATATCCTATTTCTCCTAAAAGGCTTATACCAAAATTATTTACAACCTGCCACATATATCCTACTTGAGCAGATACTCCGACATCAAATCCTAATCTGTCAGGAGTTTTGAAAGTGGCACGTTTATAGTCTTTTCCAGTTGTAGTTCCACTTATCTTTGGGAATGTATTTACAATATCGTATGTTGGAAATAAATTTATTCCCATTCCTACTGGTACATTGAGTATAAACTCGAAACCGCTTTCAGCAAATGCTGATGTGCTTAATGCTGCTGCTAATACAGCTGTGAAAATAATTTTTTTCAACTGTTTCATAAAAAACCTCTTATTAATTTTTTTATTTATAACAATTAAAGATTATTTTTCTTTAATAAGTTATTCTTGGTCAATATAAATTATATTTTATTAATCTTTTTGAAGTATTAATTTTTTTTATACTTCAAAAAGATTAGGTTTATAAAATATTTTTACACTTACTATATGATAAAAATAAAATATTGCATTTGAAGTATGCATTTTTTTAAATACTTCAAAAATTATTTTAAAATTTTTTTAAAGAAATCATATCTTGAAATTAATTCTATATTTCGGTTGTAATGTTTTTTTGAGGATTTATAATAAAGTTTATTAAAATTATATAATTCTATATATCCTATAATTACTTTTTTATGATTATTTTT
>CASEHG010000077.1 GCA_949287565.1 uncultured Brachyspira sp. | reverse complement strand
ATTTATTTAAATATAAATCACAAAGAACTATAGCAATTCCGTAAAGTATACCAATATTTTGTTTAGTAAAAAATACCAAAAATATGATAAGTGAGTGTAGAAAAATATTATAATTTTTATTTAAATATAAATAAATACCAACTAAAGCAAAACTTATAGCAAGTGCACTATAATTTGCACCAGAAGTTATAATAGATAATATTTGTATAAAAATTAATATTGTGCACAAAGAAGCTATATGCTTTGAAAGTTTAAGCTTAAGAAAAATTTTATAAACCATAAATAGCATAAAAAAATAAATAATTAAATTATATATTCTAAAACTTAAAAGTGTTGTACCTAAAAGTTTTAAACAAACAAAACCAAGATAGAAGAAAATAGGTGTAGTAATTACATTAGCATCTTTGTAGATTAAAAATCCATTGGTCATTTTTAAAGTGTTTTGTAGGTTCCAAAGTTCATCAGAAGCTTCTATTTCGGCAAAGAAAATTATTAATATACCTATTAATGCAAGAAGAAAAATCATTGATATTTTTTGAAATTTATCTAAAAAGTTACTTTTCATATGATTAAAAAATTTATATCTCCTTTCAAGTTTATATTTTTCAAGCAAAATTATATATGTAAAATTCCCATCTTACAAGTTTTTTTAAAAAATATATTTACAAAAAAAAACATATATGCTAAGATTAAAATATCAAAAAAATATATACTTATATTGAATTTTGAAGAAAAAAGTTATATAATAAATATAAGTGTAGAAATAAAGGAGGATTAATCTATGACAAAGAAAGTTATGAAAATGATTGCTATTATGTTAATTGCTTTAATGTTAGTAGCAGCATGTTCACAAATTGTTTTGGCTACAGACAGCACAAGTTTAACACAATTTGATGGTAAAAATGATAAATCTGGCGCATCTTCTAGTGCACAAAATATCATAGGTGCTTTAATTTCTATAGTACAAGTCATTGGTGTAGGTGTTGCAATTATTATGTTGATAGTATTAGCTATCAAATATATTTCAGCAGCTCCTGGTGATAAAGCAGAAATTAAAAAACACGCTGTTGTTTATGTAGTAGGCGCAATCGTATTATTTGCTGCTACAGGTATCTTACAAATTATCAAAAGCTTCTCTTCAAATATCAGTGCAACAGAATAAGATTAAAATTTGTAAGAAAAGAAAAAACTTCCCTTATGGGAAGTTTTTTTATGCTTTTTATTTTTATACTTTATATCTTTTGTATTACAAATATAATTAATTAATTGACAAAAAGTATCTAAAAAAGCTAAAATAAATATAAATGTGATAGATGACATTACTTGTATTGAAAAATATTGTTAAATATTATATAATAGAAGTATAGAGAGGAGATTATGTATGTACAAAAAAATAATAAAAATCGCATGCCTTATTTTTATAATATTAATAGTAAGTTGTACATTTATATCAAATTCTGTACTAGCTTCTGATAATTATAATGTTCAAGTTTTCGAAAATAAAGATAGTGGAGCAATAGGTACTTCTATCGAAACAGCAGCTGGTACTTTGCTATATGTTATAAAAATAGTAGCAGTTGGTGTTGGATTAATAATGTTAGCAGTACTAGCTATGAAATATATGATGTCATCTGCACAAGAAAGAGCAACTATAAAGCAAAGTGCAACGGTTTATGTAATAGGGGCGGTAGTACTATTTGGAGCAGCTGGTATTCTAGATATTATAGAAACTTTTGTTAATAACAATATGAAGTAATTAAATAATTATTATAAATTTTGAGGAGGAGAAGATGAAAAACTTATTATTGAAAAAACTAATGTTAGCAATTATTGTAGCAATAATATTTTGCACAATAATTATTTCATTACAAAATAACTCTTTAGCTGCAGCAGCTATGCCATCAATTTCTGACATAGAAGGTAGTGGAGATGGTGCAACAGCAACAAGTGTTGGAAATATAGTAGGTTCAGTTTTATATGTAGCTAAGATAGTAGCTGTAGGATTAGCATTAATAATGTTAGCAGTATTAGCTATGAAATATATGTCTGCAGCACCAGGAGAAAAAGCAACAATTAAAAAACATGCAGTAGTATATGTGGTAGGAGCTATAGTATTATTTGGAGCAGCTGGTATTCTAAATATTATAGAGACTTTTGCTACAAAAAACATTAAAGAAAGTTAGGAGGGGATTAAATGAAGAAAATAACTATTTTTTTAGCCTTACTTATAATGTTGGTAACTGTTTTAAATTTTTTAGCTGTAAATGTTGATGCATATGATTATGGTGATAAGATTTCAACAATAGATGGCATAAAGGATTCAAGTAAAGCATCAACTTCAACTCAAAATGTAGTAGGTGCTATACTTCAAGTAGCAAGAATCGCTGCTGTAGGTGTTGCATTAATAATGTTAACAGTATTAGCTATGAAATATATGTATTCTGCTCCTGGAGATAGAGCTGAGATAAAGAAACACGCTGTAGTTTATATAGTTGGTGCAGTAGTATTATTTGCATCATCAGGAATACTTGGAATTATAAAAGATTTTGCAGAGAAAAATGTTAAAAAATAAAGATATAAACAATAAATTACTTAGGGTGCTGACAATTTTTGTTAGCACTTTTTTGAATTGAAATCTATAAAGTGTTTCAGACTATTAGGCTAATCAAAAATAATATATTGAAAAAAAAAATAAAATAAGTTATAATATATTTAATAGAAACAAGCGGAGGATAAAAAATGAAATTTAAAGTAAAAAAAGTATTAATTTTAGGAATAATAGCAATTTTATTGT
>CASEHG010000076.1 GCA_949287565.1 uncultured Brachyspira sp. | reverse complement strand
CAGAAAAATATAAAAAGTATATAGGGTGGGCATTTATAATTAAATTTTATAATAATATAATTAAATAATTTATGTATTTATATGTTTTAAAAATATTTATTAGTTGACTTTTTATGTATATATTTATATAATAAGTTGTATTTTGTGGTAAAAAGAGGTTATTTTATGAGGATTTTTAAAATATTTATTGTAATGATTTTTTCATTAACATTATTTAATTCATTAGCATTCACTCAATATAATAATGATGAAAAAGCTTTAATAGAGGCTTGCAAGAAAGGCGATTTAGAAACAGCCAAAAAATTAATAAGAACAGGCACTGATGTTAATACAAAAGATGATAAAAGAGTTAGTGCTTTGATGTATGCTATAAAAAGCAGTAATTTGGATTTAGTAAAAGAATTAGTAAGATTTGGTGCAGATATAGGCTATTATTATGGTTCTTCTGATGATAGAGGTAAAAGCGTAAATATTGATATTGCATTCTTTGCTCTTGAAAGCGGCAATAATGCTATTATTGAATATTTATTAAGCAAGGGAGCCAATCCAAATGATTTTTTATTTTTTGCCATATATAAAAATGATATCAATGGAGTGAAAGAATTTATAAAAAAAGGAGCTGATGCTAATTATTATCTTCCTTATGCATCTGAAAGAGGTAATGTTGCTGTGATGCAGGAACTTATAAAATCAGGAGCAAAAGATTTTAATAATTCATTGAGAAGAGCTATATTTGAATATATTTATCAGGAAATTGATAACAGTGAAGCTATAATTGAATTAATAAAAAGCGGTGCTGATATTAATATGACATTAAGTATAGATGTATCAGAAACAGACAACTATTCATATTATATTCAAGTACCAATATTCTTTTACGCTATACAAACAAAAAATTACAATATTGTTAAAGCTTTTTTAGATGAAGGTGTAAAACTTGAAGGTACTAACTCTAATAATCAAACAGTAATAATGGCAGCAATAATAAGTAATAATGCTGATATAATAAGAGAGATATTAAAAAAGGATAAAAGTTTATTAGAGGAAGAAATTGAAGATGAAACAATATTAACTTGGGCAATAAAGAATAATAGAGGTTTTCGTTATGATTATAATTATAGTGTAGATGTAAAAGTTATTGATGCTCTTTTAGAGGCAGGTGCTGATTATAATGCAGAAAATTCTGACGGTAAAAATGCTTTAATGGTTGCAGCCTCTAAAGGCCGAGAGGATATTATTGAATTGCTAGAAAAATACGGAGCTTGATTTTTAGGAGCATTATTTATGAAAAAGTTATTTATTATATTTATTATTTCAGTAAGTGTTTTAAATGCCCAGGAAGGAAAAGAAAAGTTTTTAAAATTATTTGAAGGTAAAGTTATTTTTAAATATTTGGCATATTATGATTATATATATTCAGGTAATGATCATATATATAAAATAGATAAAAATTCTAATATTTTATCTGAATCCGGAGAAATATTATATTATTTTGATAGTGTTAAAAATGACAATCAATTTTATTTATATAATATTGTAGAAAAACATAATTATGAAGAAGATAAGTATGAAAAAATTACAAATTATTATTTATCTATTATTGAAAATAATGTTTTGTATGTAACACCTTTTAAAGTAGGATACGAGCCTGATATATGGAGAGAATTTGCTGTCAATAAAAACGAGGCAGATAATGTATATGAACGATATGGAGCAGAACCTATAGCAATATTATTAGATGATAATATATATAATTCTATTAGTAAAGTTTCATTAGAAAATTTTTTAGAAAGTTTATTAACTATATTTAAATCAGAAAACGGAGAAATATCATTTATTTTATCAAAAGAAAAATTTCTAGAATACTATTCATATCCTTATAGTATGTATTTTTCAGAATTAGAAAACTATATGGATAATTACTCAGATGAAGATAATAAAAACAATTGTTATTTTAAATCCAGCTCTTCTAAATTAAACAAATTTATAGAAGAATCAATAAAAAATGATATGGGCGGTGAGTATCCATTTAGTTTTGGATGTTCATTTTTTAAAAACAAATTTGTATTTTCGTATGGAGGGGCTGTTGAATATAGAATTATGATGTTTATAATAGATATGGATACTTTATTTCTTATGGAAGTACCTTATAATCATAATGAGAATCAAAAATACGGATTTAATGGAATATTCAAAAGACAGCAATATTAAAAAAATATAACAAAATATATTTTAGCTATTTTCTATGTAGTTTCTAATTATTGCATTATGCTGTTTTTATAGTAAAATACTTTTCATTGTTAAGGATTTTTAATAATGAAAAAAGCTGATAAAACAAATAAAAATAGTATAAAAGATAATAATAATTTTGATGAGTGTTTTAAAGAGAGTATAAAAGATAATGTAATATTCTTTCCTATAAGACACCATTCGCCTGCATGCTCATATCATTTAAAAAAAGTTTTTGAGAGTTTTAAGCCTGATGCTGTTCTTATAGAAGGGCCAAGCGATTGTAATGATTTGATGAAATATATGGTAGAAGAAGATACTAAAGCACCATTTTGTATTTATTCAAGCTATGTTGATGGTGATAATGAGAAATACAGATGTTATTATCCTTTTTTGGATTATTCGCCTGAATTTACCGCTATAAGAGAATCATTAAAAAATAATATTCACTGTAGTTTCATAGATATGAATTATGCTTTTATGATAGAAAATTCCAAAGATAATTCAAAGCCTGAAAAAGAAAGTGATAATAATAGTAAAGAAGAAAATAATGAAAATTCAGAAACCGAAGAAATCAATAATGATACAAAAAGAAAAAAGTTAATATCAATTTATGATAATGATGATAATAAATTCAATGTTAATGCTTATACTGTAGAGCTTACAAAAAAAGCAGGACTTAGAACTTTTGCCGAACTTTGGGAGAGGGATTTCGAGATAAACGGAATACTTAAAGACAGCAAAGATTTTATAAAAAGTGTTTATGCTTTGGGCTATTATATGCGTTTGATAGAAGATGAAGATTTTGAAACTAAAAACAGAGAATATGTAATGGCTTTAAATGTTAAAGAGGCATTAGAAAAATATAATAGAGTTTTGGTAGTTACAGGAAGTTTTCACACTAAAGGCATAATAGATAAATTAAAAGAAGATGAAAAAGATAATAAAAAATTAAATGAAGAATATAAAAATTTAAAAAAATATATAATTTCAAATACAGCCAACTATTTAATACCATATTCATTTGAAGATGCTGATGCTAGAAAAGGATATAGAGCAGGAATAGAGTTTCCGGCATTTTATAATCTGGTTTATAAAGAACTTGAAAATTACAGCAGTAAAAATAATACTGATGATATTGGCAATATGTATTTAAATGTTGTGATGTCATTTATAATAAAAGCCTCAAATATAGACAGGCATAATCATAATGTAAGTATTCCTGACTGTATTAATGCTTATTATATGGCGGTTAATCTTGCAAAATTAAGGGGCAAGTATTCTGCAGGAGTTTATGAGCTTATAGATGCCGCTAAAAGTGCATTTGTCAAAGGCGATATATCTTTGGAGAATACAAGCAATCTTGATTTGATGATGAAGCTTCTTTCAGGTATGTCAAATGGTACTGTATCATCAAAGAGTATAGTGCCTCCTGTTGTGATAGATTTTAGAAATAAATGTAAAGAATATAAAATAAAAACTGATAAAACAGAAGAAAAAGAATCTATATTAGATATAGTAAAAAATGAGAGTCATTTTGAAAAGAGTAAATTTTTTCATAAGATGAGATTTTTAGATACAGGCTTTTGTAAATTGGAAAAAGGCCCTGACTATGTAAATAAAGTTAATAAGAACCTAGCAAGAGAAATTTGGAAATATGAATATAAAACATCTGTAGAATCTGCTTTAATAGATAAATCTGTTTATGGTGTAACAATAGAAGAATTAGCATCAAATTTAATAGTTGAAAGACTTAATAATCGTATAGAAGCCAGAGAAGTTTCAAAACTTTTGATAGAAGCTAATGTTATGGGTATTTACAGCTTCTTTACTGATAATTACAATAAAATAGAAGAAACTATACTTAGCGATAATAATTTTATAAGCCTTTGCTCTTGTCTTAATAATTTATCATATTTAGCTAATATGGAGGCTATTAATAATAATTTATCAAAAGATAGAGAATCTTTATTTGATAATTATGATATAATGTCAGTTATAGAGTCTTTAGCTAAACAGACATTTATGCTTGCTGTTGTAAATATGGATTCTATGAAGAATTTAAATGAAGAAGAAGCATTAAAAAATTCTCATTATATAAAAGACCTGTATTCATTTACATTAGAAAATCCTAATTATTGCGATATGGATATTTTTAATGATAAAATAGATTTAATGCTTGATAATACATTTGGAAGTTCTCATATATATGCAGTTTGCTTGGCTTTAAAATACAAATCTGGAAGATTGATGGCAGATGAATTTTCTAATATAGTATCATCTTTTATGGAATCTTCAGATATAGAAGCCGCTTCATATTTTTTGAATGGTATACTTTTAGCGGCAAGGGATATTTTATTTATTAATGAAAATATCATAGAAAGTATAGACTCTGCAATAAAAAATTTAGATGAAGATAAATTTTTAGAGGTACTTCCTAATTTTAGATATGCCTTTTCAAATTTAAGCCCTGTAGAGATAGAACGTTTTTCAGGTATTATAGCAGATAAATACAATATTAGTAAAAACAAAATATTAATCGATATCAATTTATCTATAGAAGAAATTCAATTAGCTTCAAAAATAGATAATGAAGTTTTTGATTTAATTAATAAAACTTTATGAAAAAATCATAAAAATGAACATCTTAATATCAAATTTGTATTATATGTATAAAATGATTTATTGTTTTATTATTATTTATTTATATTTCTTATTTATTGAGAAAAAATATAAATAAAAGCATTGTAAATATAGTTTACAATATTTATAATGCTTTTATTATAAATTTATAAAGATATCAGGGGAACTATTTTTGAATTTATTCGTCTAATAATACAAAGTTTATATATAATATGCTATATAGTAACTTGATATTTTCTATTCTAAGTTTATAATATAAAAATTTATAATTATTAAACTTCATAATATGATAAATTGATATTAGGAGATAGCGGTGAAATTTTATGTTACTCTGGTTTTGATTTTAATATTAAGTATCTCTTTATATTCTCAGGATACAAATTTAACTGATAATATAGCATCTAATGAAGCTCCAGAGGTAAAAAAAATATCTATAACTTTGGAAGATGCTTTGATGATGGCTTTTGATGCCAGTAAAACATTAAAACAGGCAGAATATGATGTAAGAATAGCACAAGTTCAAAAAGATGCATCTTTTTCTGATTTATTTATGCCTTCTTTGAGTATAAGCGGAGGATTGAATTTAGCGGAATCCAAAGAATATTCAGTTAACGATATAAATACAGGTGTCTATTCCAGTCCTGATACTTGGTCTGCTTCTGCTACTTTATCCAAAACATTATTTACAGGATTTAGAAATTGGAACACAGACAGGGCAAGAGATGTTAATTTAAAGATGAAAAAAGACACATACTATGATGAAAGACTCAATGTAGATCTCAATACAAAATTAAATTTTTATAATACATTTGTGGCTCAGGAAAATTACAGAGTATATTTACAGCAGCAGATGAATTATAGTAATAGAATGAGAGAATCATATATAAAGTATAGAAACGGACAGGTTTCAGAGTATGAATATTTGAATGCTAAAGTACAATATGAAACTACAAAACCTCAAGTTATAACTTTAAGCAATCAATATCAAAGTTTGAAATTAACATTTATAAGACAAATAGGATTAACTAATATTGCTGATGAAGTAGATTTAGTAGGAAATATATTGGATGCTACTAATATAGCATTACCGAATATGGATTATGATGATTTGCTTACTGTTATAATGAATAATAATATAGAATTAAAAAATATGGCTAGTAATTTAGAAATGTTAGAGTATAATAGAAAGGTAGCAAGAAGTTATTTATGGCCGACTTTATCAGCAAATGCTAATGTAGGTATTACCACTGTAGATAAAATAAAAATGGAGAATGGTACATTTAAGAAAAATAGACAAGGTGAATTTAATTGGGGAGTAGGTTTTTCTCTTAATTATAGCCTTGACTCTCTTTTACCATTTTCTTCTACAGCAAAAGGTGCTGAAGAAATTGAACTTAGCATAAAGCAAATGGAAGTAAGCTATGACGAATTAAGAGATACTATAGAGATAAACAGCAGAGATTTGATTTCTACCGCAAGATCTCAGGCGGTGAATTTACAGTCGCAGGCAGAAAACGCTAGAACAGCAGCTTATGCTTTACAAATGGCTCAAAGACAGTATCGAGGCGGTACAATATCCACACTTGAACTTAATGATGCCGAAATAACATATTTGAATGCACAGCTTGCATATTTACAGGCTATATATGATTATTTTTCAAGTACTTTACAAATATTAAAACTTTTGGGAGCTTAAGGAGATTATGATGAGAAGAATAAGTATTATAATATTATCAATCGTTTTAATTTTATCTATTTTATCTGTTTCTTGTAAGAAAGCAGCAGTAGATTTGAGAAAAAAAGAAAATCCTATAAGTGTATTGGTAGCAGCACCTATAAAACAGCCTTTAGAGGAATATCTTGATTTATCAGCTGAGATTAAAGCCATTAAAGAAGTAGAAATATCATCCGATGTACCAGGAAAAATTGCTAATATATTAAAATATGAAGGAAGTTTTGTTAATAAAGGCGATACAATAGCATTGATAGATAGATTTGTAATAGGTGCAAATTATGCCTATGCTCCAGCAAGAACTCCTATTTCTGGTTATGTTACAACTACATATATGGCCGTAGGTGCTTCAATAGCAGCTTCTACTCCTATAGCAAATGTTGCTGATATTAGCCAATTAGAAGTAGAAATACAGGTTCCTGAACGTTCTATTGCTGGAATAGAATTGGGACAGAAAGTAATTATAAGAGTTCCTTCAGCTCCTAATAAAGAAATAGAAGCTATTATTACTAAAAGAGATTATGCAGTTAATCCTTCAACTCGTACTTTAATGGTAAAAGCTTTAATAGATAATAAAGAAAGACTTCTATTACCTGGAATGTTTTCTGATGTATCAATACTTTTGAATTCTGCTGATAATGTATTTGTTATACCAAACAGTGCTATGTTCAGTGATGATTTGGGTAAGAATTATATATATGTTGTTAAAGAAGATACATCAAATAATCCTCCATCAGAAGTTCAGGCAGCCAATTCAACTAATGTTAAATATAGAGCATATACAAGAGAAGTCAATGTATTATTCACTTCTAAAGATAAAGTGGCTTTAAGCGGCGGACTTGAAGAAGGAGAAGAGGTTGTAATGTTCGGACGTGAATTCCTAAAAAACGGATCATTAGTTAATAGAATAGAAAATGACCCTACTATTTTAGAATATATCACTCCTCCTACAGCTGTTGCTTCAGCTGATACTAATATGACACAAAAAACACAGCAGTCTGCAGCAAAACCAGCAGCAAATACAAATACTACTGTAAAAAATAATACAACAGCTCAAAAACCAGCAGCTACTACAAAACCAGCTGCTACAGTAAGGAACAATACTCCTGCTGCTACAAAACCTAATACTACAACTACAGTAGAAAAACCAAAACAGACTGAAACAAACACTTCTAATGATGATGCTATATATTCAATTGGAGGTTGATTTTCTTATTATGATTATATTAAAATTAAATAAGGAGCGATTATGAGAAGTTTTATTGAATTAATAGTAAAAAGACCCGTAGCCGTTTTTATGGGTATAGTTGCTGTTGTTATACTTGGTGTTGTTAGTCTTTCAAGGCTTCCTGTAGACTTTTTGCCTGACATGGAATTGCCTTTTATTAGTATTAGAACAACTTATGATAATGCAGGTCCAGAAGAGGTAGAAAAATCTGTTTCTAGGATTATTGAAGGAGCAGTTTCTTCTGTTAATAACATTAAAGAGGTAAGCTCATCTTCTGAAGAGGAGGATTCAAGAGTTTTTATAGAATTTAACTGGGGAAGTGATTTGGCTTCTGCTACAGCCGATATTAGAGAGGCAATAGACAGAATAAGAAAATCTTTACCTGATGATGCTGAAAGCCCTGCCGTTTATAAATTTTCTACTGATAATATTCCTGTTATGGAAATATCTTTCTATGGTACAGACAATTTATCTGCTTTATACAATTTAGTTGATAATCAGATATTAACTAGTATAGAACAGGTTGGCGGTGTTGCTATGGCTGAGATTAGAGGAGGTTTAAAAACTCAGATTAAAGTTGATGTTGATATGAATAGACTTCAGGCTTACGGATTGGATATCAATACAATCGTAAATACATTGGCTTTAGAAAATCAAAATATTTCAGGCGGTGAAACTTATGAGGGTGTTTATAAATATACTTTAAGAACTACAGGTGAGTTTAAAACTGTAAGCGATATAGGAAATGTTGTTGTGGCATTAAAAACAAATAGCACTCCTATAAGACTTAGAGAATTAGCTACAATTTATGAAGGCTATGATGAAGACGGAGATGTTATTAAAGTTAATGGTACTCCTGCCGTTACAATTTCAATAAACAAAGAATCTGGTGCTAATACAGTAGCAGTTTCTGATGCAATAAAGAAAAGACTTGATACTCTTAATTTGCCTGAGGGTATAAAATACGAAGTATTATTTAATAGTGCAGATAATGTTAATAATGCTATAAAAGGTGTACTTGATACTGCATGGCAGGGAGGATTATTTGCTGTTATTATTCTTATGATATATTTATGGAATGTAAGAACTGTATCAATAATAGCAATATCAATTCCTATGTCTATAATAGTGACATTTACTTTAATGTATTTCTTTGGAACTACTTTGAATATCATATCACTTTCAGGGCTTGTACTTGGTATTGGTATGATGGTAGATAACTCTATTGTTGTACTTGAAAATATATTCTTCTATAGGAATAATGGTTATGGTAAATACTCTTCCGCTATAGATGGTACTTCTACAGTGGCACTTGCTATTTCCGCTTCTACTCTTACAACAATAGCTGTATTTTTACCTTTCCTTTTTGTAGAAGGACAAACAGGACAGATGTTTAGGGATTTATGTATTACAGTTACTGTTTCTATGATAGCTTCTTTGGCTGTTGCTTTAACTATTGTTCCTATGCTTGGTGCCAGACTTATAACTACTAAAAAATCTAAATTTTTATCTAAATTTGAAAATTTCTTTGATAAGCATTTCCACTCTAAAGTTAATTATATATATGAAAAAGTATTAACTTATTCTGTTTATCATAAAAATAGAGTATTAAT
>CASEHG010000075.1 GCA_949287565.1 uncultured Brachyspira sp. | reverse complement strand
TCTTTATTTAATACATATAATCACTGTTTTATCATAATTTCATATAAAAATATCATAAATAATCACTATTACTATAACTAAATTAAAAAAAATAGTTATTATTAGCTATATCTTTTTTTATATTTTTACTTAAACTTTTACAATAAGAATTCTATCTTAAGTACATTACATAATAACGGAGAAAAGTATGGAAAGAGCATATATAAAAAACATAGCTTATTACGTGCCAGAAAGAATATTGGACAATAAATATTTTGAAAGTATATTAGACACTAACAATGAATGGATAATCACTCGTACAGGAATAGAAACAAGACATATGGCTAGAGCAGATGAAACTATTTTTGAAATGGGTTTGAATGCCGTTAGAAACTTAGAAAAAAAAGGCGTAGATTTAAAAGAAGTTGATACAATATTAGTACCTACTGTAACTAAAGATTATATATTTCCTTCTATGGCAGGACAATTACAAAAAACATTAGGATTAAAACACTGCTTTGCTTTAGATTTATCTGCAGCATGCTCTGGATATATATATGCATTAAACACTGCTACTTCATTAATAGAAAGCGGACAATGTAAAAATGTACTTATAGTTTGTAGTGAAAAACTTACTAAAGATATTAACTGGAAAGACAGAGGAACTGCTATTTTATTCGGCGATGCTGCTACTGCTTCATTAATAACTGCAAGAAATGACGGCAAAGGAATAATAGGAATGCATATGCAAAGCGAGCCTGATATGAGTATTGTGCTTAATGGCGGAAGTGTTTGTCCTATAAGAGCAGATGATTTAGAAGATCCTGAGTTCAAAATACATATGGACGGATCTGAAACTTTTAAAAGAGCCGTTACAGAATTTTCTAATAGTATAGATAAAGTTTTAGAAACTTCAGGAAAACAATTAAGCGATGTTAAATATTTCGTACCGCATCAGGCTAATTTAAGAATAATGCAGGCTGTAGCTAAAAGAATAGGTCTTCCTATGGAAAAAGTAAGTGTTGTATTAAATAAATTTGGAAACTGCTCTTCAACAAGTATAGGTTTAGCTTTAACTGATGCCTTAGATAATAATAAAATTAATGACGGCGATTTAGTTCTTCTTACAGGATTCGGAGGCGGATTTACTTGGGGTTCTACTTTAATGATTTGGTAATTATAAGGCTTTGATTAATAATTTAATAGTTTTTAATGATAAGAGGATAGTATATTTAATACTATCCTCTTTTTATAAATAAAAAACATTGACAGCAAAATATTTTTTAATATAATAGACATATATGAAACTTGTTATTGAATTAAGCTCCAGCAATATTTAATCATTTTATTGTTTGGAGCATGCTAAAAAATAGTATGCTATAGTTCTTTATAGTTATTAAAAATTATAAAATTTTTAATATGTTTTTTGTTTTATTCGATTCAAAGGAAAGTTTCATGTATTTAATAAAATTTTCATTTATTTTATTCATTTCAAATATATTGCAATATCTCTATAGCATTATAGATATAATATTTATTTCACATTTAGTTGGTGATAATGGAGTTATAGCATTAGGAAACTGT
>CASEHG010000074.1 GCA_949287565.1 uncultured Brachyspira sp. | reverse complement strand
TATTTTCTTATATTATATAATAAATATAAAAAAAAATAAAATTATAAAATCTTTTTTTAAGAAAAAATTTGAATTATATACATTATAAACAATAAAAAGAGCCATTTCATAAAAAATGGCTCTTTTATTATAAAGGTATACAAATATAAAATTATCCGAAATATCCTGTTAATATAGGTTTTCTTCCAGTGCTTTTATCATTAAAATATTCATATTGTGATAATCCGATAAATCCGCCTGAAACATTAACAACATTATTGAATCCGATATTTTGAAGTATTTTGCATGCTGTATAGCTAGTTAAGCCTGTTTTACAAGTTATATATACTGTTCTGTCTTTAGGTATTTCATTATATCTGCTTCTTAAAGCTCCAAGAGGTATATTAACAGCTTTTTCTAAATGTCCTACTGCAAAATCTTCAGGCATTCTTACATCTAGGAAATAAGCATCTTTTTCAACCAATTCTCTAACTTGACTATAATGAACTTGTTTATAATCTCCATTTCTTAAATTAGAAGCAACATAACCAGCAAAATTAACAACATCTTTAGCAGTACCGAATGAAGGAGCATAGCATAATTCTAAATCTTTAAGATCATCTATAGTTCCGCCGAATTTTATGATAGTAGCTATAACATCTATTCTCTTATCAACATTTCCTTTACCTATAGCCTGAGCACCTAATATTTTTCCTGTAGGTACTTCATATATGAGTTTGAAATGCATTAATCTAGCATTAGGCATAATTGATACGCCGTCAAAAGGAATAATCTCTACAGTATCATAATCTATATTCAAATTCATAGCTTTAATGAATCCTTCAGAAAGTCCTGTAGAAGCTCCATTATATCCGAATACTTTAATAACTGATGAACTTATGAATCCTCTATTATCAACTGTTCTTCCATTAATATGATCAGCTACTGCCCTAGCCTGTTTTTGAGCAGGTCCAGCTAAAGGAAGTCTGTAATAATCATTGAATAAAGGACTGTATACCTCTATAGCATCTCCCACTGCATAAATATCTTTATCATTAGTTCTGTAAGTTGAATCTACTTTTATAGCTTTAGTTTTTCCTAATTCTATACCAGCTTTAACAGCAATATCAGTTTCAGGTGCCACTCCTATAGCAAGAATAACAGCATCAGCCTCTATTTTTTTACCTGAAGCTAAAATAACTGTATTTGTATCGAAGCTGTCAACTTTATCATTAACTATTAAATTAACTCCATTGTCCATAATTTCTCTATGAAGAATTTGAACCATATCATAGTCAAAAGGCTTCATTATCTGAGGCAATGCTTCTATTATAGTTACATCATATCCTACTTTTTTCAAATTTTCAGCCATCTCAATACCTATAAATCCGCCGCCTATAACAGATACTTTAGCATTTGGCTTTCCATTAAGAAAATTATGTATTTTGCTTATATCAACAACATTTCTTACAGTAAATACATTAACTTTCTCAATCCCTTTAATAGGAGGTACTATAGGTTTAGCACCCATTGAAAGTATAAGTTTATCATAGCTTTCTCTATACTCTCTGCCTTCAGATACAACTACAACTTCTTTATTTTTTCTATCTATTGCTACAACTTCGCTATTAACTCTTGCATCTACATTAAACTGTTTTAAAAATTTCTCAGGATTCATTAAAAGTAAAGTTTCTTCATTAGGAATAAGTCCTCCTACATGATAAGGAAGTGAACAATTTGAAAAAGATACATGAGGACCTTTTTCAAACATTATTATTTTATCTTCTTCATTTAATCTTCTAAGTCTTGCAGCTGCAGAAGCACCTCCTGCAACACCGCCTACTATTAATATTTTTTTCATAGTACAAAACTCCCAGATAATATTTTATTTTAATAATATACCTAGTATATGTATTATTAAAGAATAAGTCAATATTTTTAAGCAAAAATATAATAAAAATATTATATTAATATATTAAATTATATTGCTGATATGATAATGCATTACATTTTCACTTAAAGGTTCAATTATAAAATTTAATACATTTCTTTCATTTTTAATATTTATGTTTATTTTAATAATAAATATTCCGATATTATATGTATAATAAGTCTTTGGAGGTTTTAAATGGGTGTTTCACTTAACTCTATTTATTCATCCGATATGTTTCCATTGACTAGACATATGACTTCTGCAGGATTAAATGTTTACAACTCTTCTGCTTACGGCTCTGCTCAGTCTGCTGATAAAGTTGCAAGCATGGTAACTCCTCAGGGATCATCTGCTCCTATAAATAACAATATTGGAAAGACTTTGGATGTATATGCTTAATTATTAGTTTTGACCAATTATGTGAAAGTTCCGCTCTATAAGTTGATAAAAAATAAAAATAATGAAAACATAATTGGTCATCTTTTTTAACAAAAAAATACATTATGTAAACTATATTGTTATCATAACACATTCTATAGTATTTATTTTTAAATATTTTTAAATATTTTTCTTGATTTAATATAGCATTGGTTTACAATTATATAGTAAATTAGTTTTAAATTTATAAATTAAATGGAGGTATATACTATGGATCTTTCAGCTTATAGTTCTTATTCTACTGGAATGCTTAAACAAGACATTTCTTTAAGCATGATAAGAAAAACTTCAGACATGCAAGCTCAGGCTGTTGATAAAATCATGACTAGCATGCAGCCTCAAGCTGTTTCTGCACCTATGAGACCTGGTG
The DNA here is from genome assembly GCA_949287565.1 of uncultured Brachyspira sp. Classification (GTDB taxonomy): domain Bacteria; phylum Spirochaetota; class Brachyspiria; order Brachyspirales; family Brachyspiraceae; genus Brachyspira. The sequence continues at coordinate 2,365 of CASEHG010000074.1, read as the reverse complement.
TAGGCGAAAGATTAAGCACTTATGCTTAATTTTAAGTAATTTTTATAAGGCTGCTGATATTTATTATTGGAAGCTTTTTTTATTTTATTATACCCACTATAAAACACCAAAAATATACTTTTTTCACTAATAGTCAAATTATAAATTGTTTTTTTAATTAAAATTTTTGTATATCATAAATAAATAGACATAAGTATAAATGGAGTTTTTTATGATGGATACAGAAGTAGTATTAAAAAATTTAGGTCAAAATATAAGAGAATTAAGAAAAAACAAAAAAATGACTATAGATGAATTAGCAGAAAAATCTTCGCTTTCCGGAAAATATCTTCAAGGGGTGGAAGTTGGAAATAGAAATATATCAATAAAAAATCTAAATAAAATCTGTAAAGCATTAGAAACTTCTCCGGATATATTATTAAATATGAAACCATACAATTTAAAATCTTCAGAGGAAAAAATATTTGCAATATCAGAAAAACTTAAAAAATTTGAAGAAAATGAATTAGATTTTATAGGAAATATGATAGATCATTTAAACAATATAATAAAAAACGAAGAAAAAAACGAATAATATATATTAAATTATCTTATACTAAACTCACATCCGCAATAATTTTGTCTGTAAAGTCCAGCTTCATTAGCTATTATATTAGTCTTTTTAAATCCGTCTTTCTTTTTAAAGTCAAAATGCAAATACTCTATTCCTTCATAATTCTCAGCTAAACTTTTGCCTATCATCTCAATAACTTTGCTGTTTTTATGAGGGCTTACAGTCATTACAGTAGCAACATATTTAGCATTTATACTTTCAGCATATTCAAAAGCTTTTTTCATTCTATGCTTAAAACAAATACTGCATCTTGCCCCTTTTTCAGGTTCATTTTCAAAACCTTTTATATCATTATACCATTTAGAAACATCATCATCTTCTTCGGATATATAAGTTTTTATCCCCAAAGTATTTGCATAATTTATAAACTCATCCCTTCTTCTTTTATATTCTTCAATAGGATATATATTAGGATTATAAAAATAAAATACTGTATCATAATCCTCTAAAATAGTACGAGGATAAGACATACAAACAGCACAGCAAGTATGAACAACTAATTTTTCTTTAATTTCCATAATAGAAAAAATTACCTCTTACTTGCCTTCAAAGTGATCGTTTTATCATCAAAGCTACTTATTATTATTTGATATCCCATATTTTTAGCTTTAGAATTAATATCAACAGCCAAATCTCTGCTGCTTCCTACATAAGTAACCACATATCTAGAAGACTCTCCAGATACTCCTCTATTATAAATATTTTTTAATCCGCCTATATTCTTTTTCATGGCTTCTTCAAAACCTATAGACTCATTAAAGTCAAGTCCGCTTACATATATAGTATACTCCGTACCGTTCTGAACTTCGCTTTGCCATTTATTAACTATCTGATTAACAAAATCATCTGATACATAATCTGCTGATTTAACCAAAGCTATAGAATGTGCATCCTTATCGCTTCCTCCAACACCGCCTGCCTGATGTGTAGCACGAGCTATAGTAGAATAATCTGATATATTAATGGCTGTTATTGCAACATCGCTTCTATAACTTTTCATAGCAGTGCCTTGTATAGTTGTGAAGAAAGCTGCATCCGCTTTACCTATTATAGCTATTTGCGCTCCTGTGGCATCGGCTATCTTTTTTATTGAAGAAGATGAACGAGAACCTCTTGTATCTTCATAGGTTATATTTTCTTTTCTCATTACATTCTCTAATGATGAAGGACTAACAAATTTAAATCCTTTATCACTCATATTTTTTTCTAATTCTACATTAAAAGATTCACTTAAATTTCCTGTTTCATCTGTAACAAGCACAACTATAAGAGGAAGATTTTTTCTGTCCATAAGTATGCCCATTGCCTGAAGATTATCTTGAAGCATATCCACACCAACTGTAGCCTCTATTTTGGAATACCAAACAGAACCTGATTTAGATATATTCATAACTTTATATGCAGATATATATCCTGTTGTATTATCATATATTTTAGAACTTATAAGTCTGTTATTTTCTACCAAAGTACTTCCATTAACTATAGAACCAACTGCCTGCTCTACTGCATTTCTTTTAGCACTTTCAATGGATCTTTCTATAGCATCAGCCTCGCCTCTTCCGTCAGCAGATGCATAACCTTCAGCGATTATTTTTGTAGTTTTTCCGCCTTTAAAATCAGGATTCTTCCAATTATTGACTATTCCTATTTCTCCTGTATCTTCTCCTACATATACTCCGCCGCTTGATGTAGTTTTAGAAGTTGTAGCACATGATATAAAAAATAAAGATAAAAATATAAATAGATATAACT
>CASEHG010000073.1 GCA_949287565.1 uncultured Brachyspira sp. | reverse complement strand
TATTTAACTAATAATGCCAGAGGAGCATTGGCGGCACATATAGTACAATGTATGGCATTGAATGGAAATAAATTGGTTCTTGTTATGCTTGATTCTATTTCTTTAAAGTATAAAAATAATCAAGTTAAAAATGCTGCTAAAACTGCATTAGAAAATGTTTCTTCTATACTTGGAATCAGCAGAGATGAACTTATTGATAAAATAATACCTAATTTTGATTTTGACATTAAAGGACAAAAGATTTTATATTATGGTGGAGAGGCCCAAAGAACTTTTACTATAAGCATAAATAATGATTTTAGTTTATCAATTAAAGATAATCAAAATGATAAAACAATAAAATCTCTTCCTGCTCCAAATAATAAAGATGATAAAGATACAGCCTCAAAAGCAAAAAAAGAATTAACAGAATTAAAAAAATCTATAAAAAATACTGTGGAGAATCAAATTATAAGATTGAAAAAAGTTCTGCTTAATGGAAGGAAATGGAGTTATAAAGGATTTAAAGAAGTATTTGTGGATAATCCTTTGATGAATATATTCGCTCAAAAACTTATATGGGGAATTTATGATGATAATAATAAATTAATAGAGTCATTCAGATATACGGAAGATGGTTCTTTTAATACAGTGTATGATGAAGAATATATATTTAAAGATGAATTAAAAGATAAAAAGAATATAACATTAATTCACCCTATAGAACTTGATAATGAAATTTTATTGAAATGGAAAAATCAATTATCAGATTATGATATTGCACAGCCTATAGAACAGCTTAATATGATTTATGAGCTTCCGGAAGAAAAAGATATAAATAAAAATCTTGAAATAGTATATCATGATAAAAAAGTTAATCCTTATGCATTAATGAAATTTGCTTCTTCTCTTGATATGAAAAGGGGAGAGGTTTTAGATGCTGGAACTTTTTTTGAATATAATTTAAAAGATGAAATTGCAAAAATAATGTTTGTTATTCATTTTAATTATTTGATGGTTGGTTATGTACAGGAAGAAGATGTTGATATTGAAAGAGCTGTGTTTTATAAATTAGATGAAGATAATAATTTTGATTTTAATTGTCCAAGCAATCCTTTGGAATTGAATAAAAGATTTGTATCTTCTATATGCGGTTTAGTAAAAGAGTTATAATAATTTTTAAAGGATAAAGTATGATTGATGATTTTTACAAATTAGCAGACGAAGCATTCGATGCAGGAAATTATGAAAAGGCAATAGAATATTATGATAAACTAATATTTTATAATGGAGATGAAGCAGAAGTGTATAATCTTAGAGGGCTTGCAAAATATAATTTAGAGAAATATGAAGAAGCCATAAAAGATTTTAATGCTGCTATTAAACTTGATGATAATAATGCTGAGACATATTATAATATTGCTTTGGCAGAACAGGAATTAGGCAATTATGAAAAGGCTATTGAATATTATACGAAAAGTATAGATATAGACGCTTCTATTGAAGATGTTTATAATGATAGAGGATTATGTTATTATAATGCAAAAGAGTATGAAAAAGCTATTGAAGATTTTAATTATGCCATAAATATAAATGGATATAATGAAGAATCATACTATAATAGAGGTGTGGCAGAATATAATTTAGAATATTATGAAAGTGCATTATATGATTTTGACAGAGCCATTGAGATTAATCCTAATTATAGTAAAGCTTATAATAAAAGAGCAAATACAAAAATAGAATTAAATTATGATGAAGAAGATATTATATCAGATTATGATAAGGCTATAGAAATTAATAATAATTCTTTAGAGGCCTATATTAATAAATCATTATATTATACTAATAATGATAAATATGAAGAGGCTTTAAGTAATTATAATAAAGCGATAGAGTTATATTATGAATATAATAGATTAGAAGAGGGGTATTGGGTTTTATATTTGAATAGGGCAAGGATCAAGCTTAATTTTGCTGAAACTAATGAAAATCCTAAAAAATTATATGATGAAGCATTAGAGGATATTAAAAAATCTTATAAATTAGCTTCTGTTAATGAAAATTATTTAATTAAGTTTAAAGAATTATTATTAGTGTTGGCAAATGAAGGTTTTGAAATAGTTATTGATTTTTGTAAGGAGCTTAAATTATTATGAATATAGAAACATTACCAAAATGGGATAATTATCATATAAATAATGATGAGAATTCTGAATTTAAATCGGATAAAATAGAACGTCCACCATTAACAGGGAAAAATAGATATGTTCCTAATGGACTTTATGATGAGAAATGGGGAAATGTTTATGATGCTTATGGTAAAGCAGATTTAACACCTTATTATATAGAAGCTTTAACTAGCGATGATGATAATGATGTTAATTTCGGAGTGTACGGACTTTATGCAGCAACTACCCATCAAGGAAGTGTTTATAAATCTTCAAAAATGGCTGTTCCATATTTGGCAGATTTATTGAAGTTCAATAATAATGCTTCGGAATTGGCATGCATATTTTTAGCTAGAATAGCATTAGGAGAAAAGCATTTTATTAATACGCCATTCTTTTATAAAACTAAATATTATGGTACTGTTAAAAAATATAAAAATGAAATACTTGATTATTATAATAAAAGCAATTCTCTTGAAGCTATGAGATTATTATGTTTTATTGGGAATTCTTTAGATGAAATATTGAATTTTTCTTTTGATGAATGTTTAAAATTAGAAAATGAAAATAAAAATGATGCATGCATTCGTCAGGCTTCAACTTTATTAGTACAAGGTTTTACAGCTGCACAGTATAATTATAAAATTTCTAATAAAGACTATTATAAAGATTATCCAAATATTAGTGATATCAATGACATAAAAAAATTAAAAGTTAATAAGCATATTGAAGAAGTTTATAATATTATGAATAGTAGTGAATCTCTTTTGGTGAGAGGCTCTGCAGCAATTTGCTTAGCTTATACTGGTATTTTTAATAAAGATATTTCTAATTTGCTTTTATATATAACTGAAAATAATTGTGCAGGTGTTGATTGGGTATGGGACGATAATTTTTCTAATATAGCAAAATATGCTTGGGCTTATTCAGCTGATATTGAAACATTATTAAACACTGAAGGCATTAAAACAAAAAGTAATGTTGCAGGTAATATTAATAGTGATTAAAAAAGTTATGATGATATATTAATAGAATCCGTTACAAGAGTTTTTCCAAATAAAAATAAAAAAGAAGAATTAATAAATCCAGAGTTGAATGATATACAAAAAAGAGTATTAAGAAAGATTGTTGATAATGCTCCTAATTTGTTTGGAAGTTATGAACTAGAATATATTAATATGCCTTTAAATACCGAATCTGCAAAAAGACTTATAGATGATGATTATATAAAAAATAAAATTCTATGCAAAATAATTGATTCAAAACCTTTATGGTATATCATAGAAGAATCATTGATTAAAAAAGATGAAAAAACTATTACAGATATAATTATTAATAATAATATAGATGCAATGAAATTATTATTTGAAATATATGCTCCTATAAAAAATATTATTAATAGGGAAGTAATAATAAATACTTTGAATATATACAGCAGTTTTGATGATAAAAAGATATTAAATGAAAATAATAGTATTCTTTTATCTTCGATAGCGAATTGCCTAACTAAAAGTATAGAAAACTATAAAAATGAAATATTTAATTATTTAGATGAAACATTAATAAAAGTAAATGATTTCAAAGATGATTATGATTATAAAGAAAAATTAGTTGGCGAGTATGTAGGAGTATTTTTATTAACATTAGGACGTTCAAAATTATTAGATGAAAAATATTATAAATTGGTTCGTCCTTATCATAAGTATATTCAATATTCAGTTTTTCCAAGTAAATTATTTTTTGAGCTTTTAAGTTATACATCTTTAGAATATCAGGAATTAATAAAAAAGCAGTTCAATATAAAAAATATTTAGAAATTCACTATTAAAAAATTGATTTTTTACCTAAAACTAGGGTATTACACCATATTTAATACATATTCTTAAAATATAAAGTTCTAGCAATTGCGTTTTTTGCAACTTTTTTGTGCGGCAAAAAAGTTGATAATTCTATATAAACTGCATCGGTTGACAAACTTAAAAATTTTTAGTATATACATAAACAACTATTTTTTGTCAAAAATAATTTTTTTAAATTTGAAATATTTGCAGGGCTTTGCCCCGCACCCCAGTTCTTTTATTGGTATAAGGCGAAGCCCGCCTGCGGCGAGAACCAAAAAAACTGCATTTTTAGTCTAAATCTAGGTTATCTATACATTTAAGACATATATTTTTAATATAAAGTTCTAGCAATTGTGTTTTTTGAAACTTTTTTGTGCGGCAAAAAAGTTGATAATCCTATATAAACTGTATCAGTTGACAAACTTAAAAATTTTTAGTATATAATACTACTTAAATTTTTAATTATTATTTATGGAGTCTTATTTTATTATGAAGAAGTTTATACCCATTCTTCCTATATTATCCGGTATATTTTGGGGCGGCGGCGGAATATTTATAAGAAGACTTATGGAATTAAATATTAATAGCTTTACTGTTGTTTCTTCAAGAGTTATCGTAGCAAGTATAATATTTTTTATATGTGTGTTTTTATATGATAGGTCTTTGATAAAAATAAAATTGAAAGATTTATGGATATTTGTTTCAGCTGGAATACTTGGAATATTAGGGCTTAATATTTGTTATAATGAGGCTGTAAAGCAATTATCATTATCTTTATCTGCGGTACTTTTGAGTTTATCTCCTATATTTGTTTTGATATTTGCTAATATATTTTTTAAAGAGAAAATCACTGTAAAAAAAGTTATTTGTATGATATTAGCATTGCTTGGCTGTTTCTTTGCAAGCGGAGTACTTGAAACTAATGAAACTATGCGTTGGACATATTTCGGTATATTTATAGGTTTTCTAGGAGCATTTTTCTACGGACTTTACAGTATATTTTCTAAGCTTGCTATAATAAAAAATTATAATACATTAACTGTTACTTTATATGCATTAATAAGCATAGCCATAATATCATTACCTTTTACAGATTGGAAAGCACTTTCAAATGTTGTAGTAGAAAATGGTTCTGGTATGTTGGTTTTTATGCTTTTTCATTCTCTTTGTACATCAGTATTTCCTTATGCATTTTTTACTATAGCTTTAGGACATATGGATGCTGGAAAGGCTTCTATATTGGCTTCAGGCGAACCTATAGCTGCAATGTTTTTTGGAATATTCTTTTATCATGAAATACCTACTGTGCTTTCTGTTATAGGCGTGTTGTTAACGTTGACTGCTTTAACTTTGCTTAGTTTGCCTGAAAAAAATAAATAGTTTATATACAAATAATATATTGCATTATATAATATAGCTTAATAATTTTTTGATTTTTATAAAAGGAATTATTCTTATGAATACTAATAGATTAAACAGAGTTATTAGCTCTATGAAAGAAAAAGATATTTATCAATTTGTTATAACAGACAGAATGTCTATATATTATCTTACAAATATTAATATACATTCAGGGGAAAGATTTTTAGGACTTTATATCAATCAGGATAATGAAGTTCATCTTATTAATAATCAGCTTTTCCCATTAAATAATAAAGATATAGATATTTTATATTATTCAGATACAGAAAGTGCAGTGAAAAAATTATCTAAATTTGTACATAAAGATAAAAATATTGGTATAGATAAGGTTATGACTTCTAATTTCTTACTTGAGATGATGGAATTAGATATAGCAAAAAAATATATAAATGCCTCTTCATGCATAGATTATGTAAGAATGCAAAAGGATGAAGAAGAAATAAAGAAGATGATTAAAGCTTCAGAAATCAATGATAAAAGCATGAAAGATATTATTGATTTTGTAAGAGTAGGTATGAAGGAGCTTGATGCTTTAGAGGAATTAAAACTTATATATAAAAGAAACGGAGCAGACGGAGGATTTTCATTTACTCCTATAATAGCTTTTGCAGAGAATGCTGCTAATCCTCATTATTCTACAGGCAATACTGCAATAGGTGATAATGGCTGTTTAGTTATAGATATGGGCTGTATGCATGACGGATATTGTTCAGATATGACTAGAACTATATTTTTCGGAGAGCCTAGTGATGAAGCTAAAAAAATATACAATACAGTAAAAACTGCTAATGAAAGAGCCATTGATAAAGTAAAAGAAGGATTAAAATTTTCAGATATAGATAATGAAGCTCTTTCTTATATAACAGAAAATGGTTATGGAGAATATTTTACTCATAGAACAGGACATTGTATAGGTATGGATGTTCATGAATATGGAGATGTTAGTTCCGTTCATCATGCATTATTAAAAGAGGGTATGATATTTTCAATAGAACCGGGTATTTATTGTGCTGATAAAAATACAGGAGTGAGAATAGAAGATTTGATACTTGTAACTAAAGACGGACATAAAAATTTAAATAGTTTTACAAAAGAAATGATAATAAAATAAATAATTAAAATTTATAATTGTTTTTTTATAAAAAATTAGCTGATAATGTAATAAATGAATTATCAGCTAATTTAGTATAGTTTAGAAATCAAAATCTAGTATCTGCTGACTTATATTAATATATAGTCATTTACTAGATATTTTAAGATTAGATTTTCTATTATTTAAAGCCTGCAGATAATATGATATAAATATAAATAACCCCATTATAGATACATAATCCATAAAGAAGAATATTACAGGCTCTTCATAATTAAAGAAAGCAAACTCCACAAGTAAAAACATTTTATTATACAAGCCTCTTTTAATAAATGAAATAATACCGTATAAGGCTATTAATGAAGCTATTGTTATAGATATTTGCTTTTTTATATTTATAAATTTTTTACTCATATTTATAAACATACCCCAATGCATTCCTAAATGTGCAGACATAAATATGAATGCCCAAGAGTTTGAAATCATATGTAGGCGTCTTGTGAACATTCCGCTATTGTGAATATTAAGAAAACCTAATACCCTTTGAGAAAATAGTATACCGCTTATCATTAGTCCTACCATACATATAAAAAGCATAGTATTAATAAATGTATTTAATGCCCTGTTAAAATTATATTTTCCTTTTGGCAAGTTTTTATACCAATTAAAATTTAGTATATGATGCAGTATAAAAAATATAAAAAGCGAGAAACCTAGATATTCATGTATAGCATCGCCCGTAAAATGATATGCCATTAGAGTGAAAAAAAGCAAAGTCATTATTATATCTACTATTATTTTAATTATTTTCTTCATAAATAAGTTCCTCCTTTTTTATATATCTATAATTGATTAATTTTATTATGTAAAATATAGTTCTTTGACGAAGTCCGCCGGCAACCAAAGGAAGTACCTTTTAGGTATGGCGTTCGGCTGGAAAAAGAACAATAAAAAATTACAAAGTTGAAAATTTTCAGTATATACTTAAACAACTATATTTTGTCAATTTTAGTTTTTTCAATTTTATTGTTTGTGGTGGCTTTGCCCCACCGCTCTGCGTACTTCGTAACACCCCCAGTTCTTTTGGACGACGTCCGCCTTTGGCGTGGCACAGGCGAAGCCCGCCTCACGAAGTGTGCCTACGGCAGGCGAGAACCAAAAAGACTGCATTTTTAGGATATATCCTATATTTAACAGGTATGTTTTTAATATCAAGTTCTAGTAATTGCGTTTTCGCGAAGCGTGCCTACGGCAGCTACTTTGACGAAATCCAACTACGGTGTCGGCAGGCGATACCCAAAACATTTGTACTTTTTGCAACTTTGACGAAGTCCGCAGAGCGTTTGCTACGGGAAAAAGTTGAATAAAATAAAAATATAGCATTTTACTTTTACAAAAACATACTATTTAATTTTAATAATTTAATTTTCTTACCCAATCCAAAACTTTACCCTTTGAATTTTTTACTTCTGGTCTGTATACTCCTATAGGTTCTAATACTTTGCAGTTAGCTGGTAATAATTTTTTTAAATCTCTTATTGTTCTTGAAAGTCCTCCTGTTCCGTGAGTACAAAATGGTATTATAGTTTTTCCTGATAAATCATAGCTTTCAACGAATGTAAATACTGCCATAGGACATGTATACCACCAATTTGGAAAGCCTAAAAATATAACGTCATAATCATCTATATTATTAACTTTATCAGTTAGTGCAGGTCTTTCATTATTATCCCTTTCTTTTCTAGCCTGATTCAAACATTCATCATAATCACTTGAATATTTATTTTGTGTTTTTATGCTGAATAAATCTCCTCCTGTTTCTTCCTGTATCCAAGTAGCTATTAATTCAGCATTGCCCGGAGAAAGTACGCTTGCAGAAGTTTCAGCGTCTACATCAATAGAGGCAGGATTTTCTACTACTGTGTTATCTGACCAAGTAAAATATGCTATTAATATTTTTGAACCGTTTTGAGTATAATTTATATTTACTGTTTGTTTTTCATCATTATTAATTTCTGAATTTTCAATATTAGAAACTATATAATCTGTTTTTATTCTTTTGTCAGAATTATTTTCTTTACTGCATGATGATAATATAATTATTGATAAAAGTATAAATATTAAATTTTTCATAAATCCTCCTTAAATAGATTTTATAATTTATGATTAGTATTAAAGTTTTATTTATTGTTTGATAATTCTCCATACCACCAAGATGCTGTTACTCCGCCGTCCATAAGAAAATCACTTCCAGAAATAAATGATCCTCTATCAGTCATTAATAGTTCAGCAACATTTGCCACATCGTCTGGTGTTCCTGCTCTTTTAGAAGGGCAAAGATCCAACATTCTTTTATACATTGCTCCTCTTGGACCATTTAATTCATCATTAGCTAATGGAGTAATTATTATTCCTGGACTTATTGAATTTAGTCTTGCTCCTCTTTTACCCCAATTACTGGATTCATACATTACTCTAAGGCAATTGCATCTTTTTGATAATTGATAAGCTTTTAATGTATCAGAAGCTTTTTCAAGTATAGGCATAGATAATAATTCTTCTGTGGGTGTAGTTGCAAGCATTTTATTTTCTTCAT
>CASEHG010000072.1 GCA_949287565.1 uncultured Brachyspira sp. | reverse complement strand
TTTAGTACTAATTTTATACTTGCACTTTCGCGTAGAGTATCCGATTTTATCGAGGATATAAGGTTCTTTTTGCGGCTGGAAAAAGAACAATAAAAAATTGACAAATTTAAAAATTTTTAGTATATAATAATAAATTTATCGCTAGCAATAATAAGAAATTATTATTTTTTATTGTTATTCTCGTGACGAAGTCCACCTTTGGTGCCGTCCATAATAACCTACTTGGTGACTACGACTCGCTTTTATATTTTAATTCTAATGTTTTAAAGCGATAAACGAGCAGCTGATAACTTTAGTTGTCAGCTGAATTTTAGCGAGTTTATCGCTAGCAATAATAAGAAATTATTCTTCTTCTTGAAATAATAAATATATATTTCTTGAATTATAGTTATTTTCTTCCGTATATATTTCCCAATCAGTAAGCCTTTCTATGCTATGCATTCCTCTGTCGCCTTCATGCATACCTAAATCTTTATAAGGTTCATTTATTAAAGTAGCATCAAAATATCCGTCATTAGTAAAGTCATGAACATCAAACCATAAATGCTCTAAATCATTAGGATTTTCTTCTGTTTCACCGTATCCTAATTTTACTAAGAAAGAAGTTTTGTCATCGCCTTTATTTTTATTTAATAATTCTAGGAAATATTCCAATTTTTCAAAAGCAGCCTCTCTCATAAGAGAAGTTTCAAAATAGCTCATCATAAACATAGGGTTATCTGTAAGCTCATTTTTATAATAGTCAAGAGAATGATAATTGCCATCAGCATCTACAGCAAGTAAAATTCCTGAAGGTGTATTATGTACTCCGTCATTTCTGTCTTTTGCACTTCCTGTAACATCATCAGCAATATTTAATTTCTTCAAAGCCTCCTGCCAAGGGAACCAGCATACATAAGTGTTATATGCGGGATTAAATTTAAATCCTGCTTCAGGTACTCCTCTTTCTATAAACATTTTGGCACAAGTATTGAGCAATGCACCATAAGATGCATTTGAATCTTCAACTCCAACTATCTCTAATTCTATAGAACCAACTCTGTAAAGTCCATGGGTATGGAACCAGTATTCCACTTTATTAGGGTCTTTATCATCATCATAAACCGCATGTATAGTATATAGATAATCCAAAGAAGGCGGTAAAGCGAAAGTTGATGTATAAGAAAGCCAATCTCCAGAATGTGCTGTATAACAAGACATATCTAAAAATATAGAACATTCAGGAACTAAACTGTCTAATAGTTTTAATTGTCTTTGATAGTCAGTAAGCGGATGATTATCAAATATTGTAGATACATGTACAGCATATTTACATTGACATGCTTCTTTATAATCATCTTCCCTTACAGTGTTTACAGAAAATATTTCAGGAACATTTTCAGTAACGCTTGAAGCATCAACTAAAGCTACATAAAAAGTAAGCTCATCATTATTTTCTTCTTCATCATGACTATGCCCGCAGCCGCAGGAGTGTTCATCATTATCATCTTGACAGCATCCGCCTTCATCATGTCCGCATCCGCAAGAATGTTCGTCTTCATCCATAACCATAGGTAAATACTGAAGTTTGATATATGCTTCCCATTTAGATTTATCTCTTATAAATTTGGATTCTTCTATTTCATTGAATTCTAATACCATATATTCATCTGATTCTGATAATATATCTCTGAATTCTTCAATTGTCAT
>CASEHG010000071.1 GCA_949287565.1 uncultured Brachyspira sp. | reverse complement strand
TATTTAAAAAATGGCATCAGCAAAATATTTACAGCCATGAAAGATGGATTAGTTAATGGAGCAACATATTTAAAAAATAGCATCGGTAAAATATTTACTGTTGTAATAGATTTGTTTATTAAAGCTATTATAATTGGCATAATAGCTGTAATTATATCCATTATTTTATTTATGATTAAACTTAAGTTCTTTCCTTTTATAGGGCCGATGAATTGTGAATTTCATGGTTTTAATAGTAAAGGAGTTAATATTAAAGTAACTTCATACGTTGTCAACAATCTGCCATTTACTTTAAAAATAGAATATATACATATAAAATTATATAAAGATAATAAAAATATTGGATATGGTTGTAAGAATTGTTTCTATACTATAAAAAGTAAAGAATCAAGTGATATAGAATTTGATGTAAATATTTATTTTAATGATGCATTTTCTAATATTATACCTTATTTGCTTGATGATTTTCATTATACAGCAAAGGGAAATGCCTTATGTAAAATTGGTCCTTTTAGATGGAAGCACAAAATTATATATAATAAATAAAAATAATTTATGATTGAAAACGTTTTATTTATTTTTTACATATTAGCTAAATTAATAAAAAATAATATTAGTTTTATATTAAATAGCAAAGTAATTTTATTTAGATGATTGATTTTTATACCTATTTATAATATAATTATTATGTTTATTCAAAAAAGAAATATAACTTATTTTTTATAATAAATTTTTAAATAATAAAATAATCAACTAAAAAGAGGAAGTAACATGCGTTTTAAAAGTGCCTATAATGGTATATTAACAAAAGATGATATCGGTAAAGAAGTTAAGCTAGCAGGCTGGGTTTTAAGAAGAAGAGATCATGGCGGAGTAATATTCGTAGATTTAAGAGACAGAACAGGATTTGTACAAATAGTATTCAATCCTGAAATAAGCAAAGAAGCACATAATGACGCTCAGGATTTAAGAAGCGAATATGTTATCAGTGTAGAAGGTAAAATCAGAGCTAGAAGTCCTGAAATGATTAACCCTAAAATTCCTACTGGTGAAATTGAAGTTATGGTTGAAAAAATGGAGCTTCTTAATACTTCTGAAACTCCTCCTTTCCTACTTGAAGATGATATTGATACTGGTGAAGATATAAGATTAAAATACAGATATTTAGATTTAAGAAGACCTACTGTATTCAATAACTTATATAAAAGATTCCAAATTACTAATGCTTTTAGAAAACATTTATCTGATAATGGTTTTATAGATGTAGAAACTCCTATATTAAATAAAAGTACTCCTGAAGGTGCTAGAGACTTCCTTGTTCCTTCAAGACTAAATGCTGGAGATTTCTATGCATTGCCTCAATCTCCTCAAATATTCAAGCAAATACTTATGATAGGCGGTTTTGACAGATACTATCAAATAGCTAAATGTTTCCGCGATGAGGATTTAAGAGCAGACAGACAGCCTGAATTTACTCAGGTTGATATTGAAACTTCTTTCCTTAATACTGATGAGTTTTTATCTATTATGGAAAATGTTACTGCTAATATAGTTAAAGATGTTTATGGTATTGACTTACCTACTCCATTCCCTAGATTAAATTATTATGATGCTATGGAAATGTATGGAAGCGACAAACCAGACACTAGATTTGAATTAAAACTTATCAATGTTGAAGATGCTGTTATAGGATGTGATTTTGCAGTATTTAAAAATGCTTTAGACAACAAATTTATAATAAGATGTTTGAATGCTAAAGGCGGAGAGAAATTAAGCAGAAAAGATATTGATGACTTTACTAAATATGTTGGTATATTCGGAGCTAAAGGACTTGCTTGGATGAGAGTTACTGATAAAGGACTTGAATCTAATATAGTTAAATTCTTCTCTGAAGAAAATCAAAAGAAAATATTAGAAGTTACTAAAGCAGAAAAAGGCGACTTATTATTCTTCGTTGCTGACACTCCAAAAGTTACATTTGATGCTTTGGGTAATTTAAGATTAAGAGTTGCTGAGAAATTAAACTTAATAGATAAAGATAAATTAAATTTCTTATGGGTAGTAGAATTCCCATTATTTGAATATGATCATAAAGAGAAGAGAATATCAGCTACTCACCACCCATTCACTGCCCCAGTACCTGAAGATGTTGCTATACTTGAAAGCGAGCCTTTAAAAGTAAGAAGCGATACTTATGACTTGGTATTAAATGGTAATGAAATAGGCGGCGGCGGTCAGCGTATTTATGACAGCAAAGTACAGGCTATAATATTCAAACTTTTAGGCATAGACGAAGAGAAAGCAAAATTGAGATTCGGATTCTTGCTTGATGCTTTGAAATATGGTGCTCCTCCTATGTGCGGTATGGCTTATGGTATAGACAGAGTTGTTATGCTTCTTCAAAAACAAGACAGCATTAGAGAAGTTATAGCATTCCCTAAAACTCAAAAAGGTCAGTGTTTAATGAGCGGATGTCCTTCTACTGTTGATGCCGATCAATTAGAAGAGTTACATTTAAGTATAGAAGAATAAGAATAAATAACAACTTTTAATAAAAAAGTCCCATTATATTTACATAGTGGGGCTTTTATTTTTTTAAATTTATTTTAATTCCCCACCCTCTAGGCTTTTTTATTTTTTCTGCCATTTATGTTTTCTAGTTTTTTATTGTTTAATCAGAAATTATAATACCCACCCAAGCTGTTTTTAAATTTTAAAAATCTCACAACGCACGGTTAGCTAAACAAAAAAATAAAATTAAGTTAATAATACAACTTTTATTATATTTTAAAATCTGTTCACCGTGCGGTATAAAAACTTCAAATTTAATTAAATCTTGGGCGGGTGTTAACATTTCAAAATAAATAATAAAAATAATTTAGATTAAAATTTAAAAAATAAATTGTAAAATATAAAGGGCGGGAATTAAAAATAAATTTTATTAAACTTATATGTCTTTTTTGCAGCTTTGACTAAGCCCATAAAAAAGTTGATAGTTAAAAACATCAACTTTTCCCTTGGCACACCACAGGCGGACTTCGTCAAAGTTGCAAAAGCACATAGTAAATATAGATCAATATTATTAAATAAGTCTTTTTTGTAACTTTGACGAAATCTAAAAAATGAAAATTTTCGATATATAACTTTTAAATTTTTAATACTTAGCCTTTTATATATTGTTTAATAATTTTGATAATGCTGTATAATATAACAAATCATATGAGGTTTATTTATGAAAGACAGAGAAATCAAATCTACAATTATAACTTTATTTTTAACATCAATATTTTTATTTGCCTTAATATATTTTGTACATGCCAAAAACGTTGAGAGAAGATTCGATAAAATATTAGAAAATTATACTAGTCATTTACAATCTATTACAACTAACAATACTAATACCGTGATTAATTTAGATACAAAAATATTAGAATCCTCAATGGCAGAGATAATGAAAAACTCAAATGATGTTTTAAGTTTCTGGTTTGCATTTTTATCTGTAATAATGATAGTATTTACATTTGCAGGTATATTTATTAATAATAATATTTTATCTGAGAGCAAGGAAAATTT